>JALEMI010000042.1 GCA_022768325.1 Bacteroidales bacterium | reverse complement strand
GTTCACCCAGTCTGCCTTATGAATCTCGTAAGCTATCAGAAGCTTGTTTTGCAACGTGTCCTGCTGCTCCGATGCCTTGGTATAAAGTACACTTAGCAGCAGCATGAAGAGTAATACTATACGTTTCATGACATTTAATATGCTACTACACAGAAACCAACCTGTTGTTCTTGCGCTTCAGGTTCAACACTTTCATCCGAACACGATACTGCCAACATTGTTACTATAGCAAGTGCAGCAAACATGAAAACTTTCATTTTCAGTTTAGAGTTAGTATTAATTGTTGTCTCCAAAAAGAAGCAATAAACCTAAACACTTCACACAGAACACTTTTTTCGCCGGCTTTTCAAGAGCTTTCTATGTGGGTGTGTCAGATTACTGTCGTTTTTTCGGGTCGCTAATATATAGCAATACACTTTACGTTATTCAGCTATCGTTCGTAAATTTTCATGCATATCAGAAATGTTTTTTTTTAACAAATCACGGAGTCAGCCCCTAACACAAAAAGACTATGACTCAGCTTCATTACAAAAGCAACAATTTTTATTTCTTATCATTTCATATTAAAAAAGCTACTTCACCTTATGAAGCCGTCAGATTAACAGTCAGGGCGAATAGCGCACAAATTGTCTAGTGAAAGACATTCATAGCTAAAGGTCGAGAGGCAAAGACGGGATTCTTTTTGATTTGCGATTTGTGCGCTATTCGTACATTTTAGTCAATAATACTCCCAAAAATTAAGACAACTGCAAATTATTAATTTTGCAATCGAACTTAACAAGAATGGGAAGAAGAAGTAAATACGACGCCTCGTTCAAGACGAAGGTCGTGATTGAGGCTCTCAAAGAGCGGGAGACGCTGGCCACATTGTGCCAGAAATACGGCATAGCCGCCAAGCAGATAACGGCGTGGAAAGCAGAATTTGTGTCAAAGGCGAAAGAGGTGTTCGCAAGCCCAACCAAGGAGGACAAGGAGATAAAGGAGCTTAGGCGCACCAACGAAAAGCTGCTGAAGAAAGTCGGGCAACTCACCGTGGAAGTGTATTTTTTTGCGGAAGCCTACGGGACACTGTGTCGAAAGGACAGATAGAGAGCCTTTCCGACCGCCGTCCCGTAGGCATGAGATGGAGCCGATACTGCGCCCTGACCGGGCTGACCCGCACGGGCCACTACTACAAGCGCAAGGGCGAGAGCGACGAGAACAAGGACATGATGCGCATGATGGACGAGTATTACCAGTCGCCCCCCACCGCCGGTGTCATGACCATGACGAGCATGCTGCGCATGCACGGGTACGCCGCCAACCCGAAGAGCGTCAGGCGACTACTGCGCAAGATGCGCATGCACGCAGTGTACCCGCTGCGCAAGCTCAGCAAGCCGGGGAACGCCGAGTACGTCCACCCGTACATCCTCCGCGGCCTCCCGATTGTCAGGCGCAACCAGGTGTGGAGCACCGACATAAGCTACATACCGATGGAGAAGTGGTTCATGTACCTTTACGCGATAATAGACGTGTACAGCAGATACATAGTCGGGTGGAGCCTGAGCAGCACACTTGAGGGCTCGAACTGCACGGAGCAGCTCGAGGAGTGCTTCAGCAGGCATGGACGCCCTGAGATCGTCAACTCGGACCAATGGAGCCAGTACACATCCCCCGCGTGGGTGAACGCGCTCAAATCGGTCGGAATAGCCATCAGCATGGACGGGCGCGGGCGATGCAAGGACAATATCTGGATAGAGCGCTTTTGGCGCACAATAAAGCAGGAGTACGTGCACAGATACCCCAAGGCGACAGTCAGTCGGCTACGTGCGGGAATAGGCTCGTTCATCGCATTCTACAACGATGAGCGTCCGCATCAGAGCCTGGGCGATGTCATCACCCCCGCAAAAATGTACCTGCCGGCAGGGTTACAGCGTGGCGGACATTACGCTATCTTAGCTTCCATCCTGAGAGGCCAACTTAAAAACAACATTGTAAAGTTGTCAATTTATGAGGAGTAGCATATGTTCGTACGCATAATATATTATTGCAAGCTTATGATTTCCAACCGCCTACTCTCATTTACCAAAGCTGGCGTGTCAGGATAGAAAAACTATCGAATACCCCCCACAAAAAAATTCAGAGCCCCAGTTTCACAACTAAGGCTCTGTCTTATTGCTTATCACTACCTGTAAAAATAACCTCTTAAAAGAAGGGTCATGAGACTCACGTCCTTATTGCAGACCCTAAAAAGGAATCGGATTTAGTTGCTATTCCTCATTTTTGATGAGCAAACGTAATCATCTTCCTTTAATAAAACCGCGCCTTTTAATGGGTTTTTGACGAAAGGGCCAATTTTTTTGACGAAATGCCCAAATTCTGTGACGAGTTGACGAAACGAACTGAGCAGTATACAACCACAAAAAATTCAGGCCACACAAAAAATTTCTGCCCGTTTTTTTCTTGCAATTGATATATATTCATACCTTTGTCGTCGAAAGGAGTTTTTTATTAAAAAGGTAGCGCCGAGACGGTTGCGCCCCCTGTACAACGGTACAGTAATTGATTGTGATTTTTCTCATAGCGGTGAGGGGCGGCAGAAGAATACTTCTGCCGCCCTTCGTTTTTTGTACTAATCCCATAATGAGCCCTCCAGCCCGCTCCGGCTTGCTTATTACCACACATTTTTATAAAATAGCAGGCTTTTTACGTAAGTCTCTGTCTTATTATGAAGAGAAATCAATTGTCCGCCTCTCGCGCCGGATATCAGGAGGGCATAGTCTCAGCAGTAGCCAACACAGCCCTCGCCGCCCTTAAGTTCTGGGCCGGAACAGCTTGCGGCTCGGTGGCTATCGTTGCCGACGCTTGGCACACGCTTTCCGACACTTTCAGTTCCGTCATTGTCATTATCTCGGTGCGCCTCTCGGCCATGAGGCCCGATGCCCAACACCCCTTTGGCTACGGGCGTTGGGAACAGATTGCCGCTCTCTTCATCGGATGCCTCCTCGGCGTCGTGGCCTACGATTTCGCAACAGAGTCCATCGAGAGACTCACAACGCGCACGACGACAAACTTCGGGACACTCGCCATTGTGGTCACTATTGTTTCAATTGTTTCCAAGGAGGCCCTCGCGCAATACGCTTTCTACCTCGCACGCCGCAGCGGCAATGATGCTGTAAAGGCCGACGGCTGGCATCATCGCAGCGACGCCCTCTCGTCCGTCGTTGTCCTCGTGGGAATCGCCTTCGCAAGCAAGGTGTGGTGGATTGACGCCGCCCTCGGTCTCGTCGTGGCAGCCATGCTTTTCTACGCCACGTATCAGATTATCCGCCAGACGGTAGACAAGCTCCTCGGCGAGAATCCGTCGCCCGAGCTGATTGAGGAGGTCAGGCAGATTGCCGCCGAGACGTGCCATGACGAGTTGCAAGTCCACCATCTCCACCTCCACAACTACGTGACCCACAAGGAGCTCACCCTCCACATCAAGATGGACGGCACAAAAAGCCTCGAGGAGTGCCACGCCGTAGCGACACTCCTCGAAGAAAATATCAAAGCTAAGTTAGGTGTCGAGACCACGATTCACCTCGAACCGCTCGGGCAAGAACACGATTCCGACTAAAAGGCCTTAACGAGCAGCACGGCTCGCCTCAGCCACCTTGTTCGTAAGGTCTACAAACTCCGCCACTCCGAGTTGCTCGGGGCGGCGTTTTACTATTGGGTCGTCCTTAAGCGTCTCGATGTTCAATCCGAGCGTCTTAAGGCCATTCCATATCATCTTACGCCGCTGACCAAAGGTGGCTTTGACAACTTTGCGGAAGAGAACCTCGTCGCAATCGAGTTTCTCCACGCCATTGCGCCGCAATCTTATCACGCCGCTCTTTACTTTTGGGGGCGGGTTGAATACGTCCTCATGAACCGTGAAGAGGTATTCAATGTCGTAATAGGCTTGCAAGAAGACGCTCAATATTCCATAGTCGCGCGTCCCAGGTCCTGAGGACAATCGCAATGCGACCTCCCGCTGGAGCATCCCGACCACCATTGGGACGCGGTCCTTATATTCAAGGATGCGGAAGAATATTTGGCTCGATATGTTGTAAGGGAAGTTGCCAATGACGGCAAAAGGGCTGTCGTCGCCAAAGAAGTCGTCCGCCTCTTGACGAAGGAAGTCGCCATATATCACCCGCTCAGACTTGTCGGGATATGCGGCCTTGAGGTAATCGACGCTCTCCTGGTCCACCTCCACAAGGCGCATATCGAGGTCAGGACGCTCAAAAAGGTATCGGCTCAACACGCCCATTCCGGGTCCAATCTCTACGGCTCTGCCCTCCCACGTGAGGGCGTCCACAATATCTTTGGCAATCTTTTGGCTCGTCAGGAAGTGCTGACCAAGCTGCTTCTTTGGCTTGACGTTCTGCATAATTGCGCAAAGATATGCCTTTTTCATTTCGCCCTAAATTATTCATTGCGTTTCCATCTCCATGCCTTTTCATGTTCTTCACGTTCTTCGGCAAAAAACTTAAACTACCTTAAACGACAACTGCTTACGCAACTTTACGTGGCTCTTCTCGTTTCAGTAGTTGAAAGTCCTAACAACAACCGCCCGCATCTGAGAATAGCAGAAAATCAACCTTAACGTCCGCATTTATAAGGAGGGTGATGCTCGGAGCATCGCCCTCTTTTCTATCTTTGGCCGCATGAACGTGCCACCAATTCGCATAAAACCTTTTTTCCGCAAGGCTGTCAAGTTCGTTGTCTCGCTCTTTTGCGTGGCTTGCCTCGTCGTCTTTTGTGATAAGGTGTGGACAGGTCGCAATGACATTGCCTCTGCTTTCGATGCGTTCTTTTCTTCTCCTCACCTCATTGCCGCCGAGGTCGTACTCCTTTTTGTCAACCTCGCTTTAGAGGTCTTCCGATGGCAGAAGCTCCGAAGCGTCTTCACGCAAGGGACTTGGCGAGACGACATTGCCGCCACTTTGCGGAGCGTAAGCCTCGGCAATTCCACGCCTGCCAATATTGGTGAACACGTAGGGAGGGGGATGACGTACGACAATAAGGGTTCTGCCACCATGGCGAGCCTCGTGGCAAGTGTCGTTCAGACGGCGGCCATTGTCGCATGGGGTTTCTTTGCGTCGCTTTTCTTCTTCGGCACGGGCGACGATTTCGTTCCGAGCGTAGCTGTTTCGGTTTGTTTATGGGGGAGCTTGGCTTGTGCTCTTATTGCCGCGGTTCTTTACTTCGTTTTTCGCAATAGGATTTCGCCCGTTGGCTCGTGGGGTGGGGGAGTGGCTTTTGCTTTCGTCATCAATGTCGCTAAGGTTGCCGTCTTTTCTTTTCAATTTGCGCTTCTTCTTTCGGTGGGCAGTTTTCCGTCACTCGTTGTCTTGTTTGCCGTCGCCACTTACTATTTCTTCGTCACCATCGTACCGAGGGTGAATATTATTGACGTTGGCTTAAAGGGAGGGCTTGCCAATTGGATTCTCACGCCGCTATGCGAGGAGAGCGTTGTCGCGTCGAGTGTCATTTTCATTTGGGTTCTCAACATTGTCATTCCCTCCGCCATCGGCTTCATTTCCCTCGCCTTCAGAAAGCGCAACTCATAACACGAGACGGTCAATTACCCCGTCCGCCACAAACCAACGCTCTTCGGGTATCACCATACGCCCACTCTCCGCAACTTTGAGATTCCCATTCTCAATCTCCCTTTCAGCATTCTTCAAAAAGCGACTTCTGTAAGGCTCAGCAAATTCCGACACGTCAATCCCCCTCGCAGTCCTAAGTCCAAGCATCACAACCTCCTCAAACACCTGTTCTTCCGACAGCTCCTCAACAAGGCTCTTCTCCCGCCCGTCCGTCTCCACATACCGACGGACATCCATCACGTTTGTCGTCCGAATCCCGACATAAAAAGAGGAAGCCCCAGGTCCAAAGCCATAATACGGCGCTCTCTCCCAATACGACGAGTTATGCACAGCCTCACGCCCACGCTTGGCGTAGTTGGAAATCTCGTAATGCCCATACCCCGCCTCTTTCATCTTAGCCGTCAAGACAGCGTATTGTCCTGCCACGATGTCGTCGTCCAACGGCACAAGCCGTCCCTCTCGCACCATTTTCGAGAAACGACTTCCCTCTTCATAGCTCAATGCGTACGCCGACAGATGTTCAACGCCCAAGCTCAAAAATTCATCAAAGTCCGCCTCGGTATCAAACCCCTCAAGCGCAGGAAGCCCAAATATGCAGTCGACACTCAGATTGCCAATGCCCGCCGACTTCAACGTCCGCACTGCCTCTCTCACCTTCGCCGACGAGTGTCGCCGCCCAAGCATTTTCAGCATCTCGTCATTCAGGCTCTGCGCACCCATACTGACACGGTTCACGCCATGCGTCACAAGCGTTTCCGCAAGCCCCCCATCAACATCTTCGGGGTTGCATTCAACAGTGAATTCCACAACTTCACTCAAATCAAAGACCCTACCAACAACCCCAAGCAACTTATCAACACGCCCCACGCCAATGCAAGAGGGAGTGCCACCGCCAACATACACGCTCCGAGGCTTCAACCCCGCCACGGACGACCCCATCATCTCATCCTCAACAACCCTAACATAGTCGTTCACAAGTGACAAATCCGTCACTCTACAAAAGTCACAATACCCACATTTCGAGAGGCAAAAAGGCACGTGGACATAGACCCCGAAGGGCGAATGTTCCACGTGAAACATTTGATTTTCAGGCATTTCTGTGTGTTTTATAGACATCTCACCAACATGATACCGACATATTCACGTTTTCTGTTGGTTACTGTCTGATATGCTCGTAAAAATATCAAAATCAATGCGGTAAAGTGTCAGTTTCTATCTGATTTTGGGGGTAGGAGGCCAGGTTTGTATGTGTTTCGGGGTGTGGGGTGCGCATCCACGTGGAACTTTGCGCAATCTTTTTGCCGTTGCTGACGGGTCTGTCAGTTTCGTCTGTTTTCCCGTCAGTTAAGTTGGCTTTTGTTGAGTGTTTCTTTGTCAGTTTCATCGAGTGGGGTGTGAGTTTCCTCGGCTTGTCAGTATCCGAGGGTTTTATTGCAATGGTTACGGACAGATTGTTTGGGCTTATCGACAGGGTGTTTTTGCTTGTCAGGTGGCGTTTGCTTAGTTATGAACAACTGACACGTAAGTTGTCAGTAGGGCTGTTTCTGAGGGGTTCGGCTGTTGAGTACGCCCTCTTTTTCGGTTAGCTACGGCAGTCGAGTTGTTTAATGCCTGAGGGTGTGTTATGGGTTGCCGTGCGTTTATCGACATATTTGACAGACTATATTATTAATATTCCTATTTAAAGAGCTATCCATGATTAATTAATATATAAGACGTTGGTGAGTTGGTGAGCGGGTGTTATTCTCTGATGCTTAGCAAAATGCGTAGGTTGATGCCATCTCTTGCGGCAAGGGTGTCAGGTTCTCGGTCTAAAGCGTCAGTTTCCACCTCAAATCGTGTGCATTCAGCTGTTTATTAATCACCACTGTGTTGTTTATTGCCTCAATCTGTCAGTTTGTGGCTGTTTTATTGCAATGGTTACGGACACCTGGAGGGCGTTTATTGACAATCGTTTTTCTGATGTCAGTGCTGTTTGGGTTAGAAATCAACAATTGACCATGATGTTGTTAATTAGCTATGTGTCAGTCATTTGGGTACAAATTTGCGGTTTATTAATAGGTCGATAGCCATTCTGCCTCTGTCAATCAATTTACGCTATCTATTCACCTAATGCGCTGATACTGACAATATTGACCGACTATATTATTACTTATCCTATTTATAGAGTTATCAATGATTAATTAATAATATAAGCTGTCTGTCAGTTGACAAGCTATGTCTTGCTGAAGCATTCTAAGTTACGGTCTGCTACCCGACGCAGACCCTATTTTAATGTTTAAAAGAAAAATAAAATACTTAGCTTTGTAACTACCTGATTTTTGGTAGTAATAAGGCAACACAGGCAAAAATAAACCACTCCAAATCAAAATAAGAGGAGGCCCATGCGGCCGCCATAGGCATTACTTATCCTCATGACAGTCAACAAAACTTGGCAAGAGAAAGGCTACATCGACGAGCCTATCCCTGATGGAATCGACCTCGTGGCCGAGATTGAGAGCCTCAAGAAGCAAAAGAATGCCGTCCTCATGGCTCACTATTACCAAACAGGCGACATTCAGGACATTGCCGACATCATCGGCGATAGCCTCGCACTCGCCCAAAAGGCGGTCGGAATCGAAGCCGACATTATTCTCCTCGCGGGCGTCCATTTCATGGGCGAGACGGTCAAGATTCTCAACCCCAACAAGAAGGTCCTCGTGCCAGACCTCAACGCGGGATGCTCTCTCGCCGACAGCTGCCAACCCGCCGATTTCGCACGTTTCCTCGCGCAACACCCTGACCATAAGGTTATAAGCTACGTCAACACGTCGGCCGAGATTAAGGCCATGACGGACGTTGTCGTAACAAGCACCAACGCCTTGAAGGTGGTCGACTCTTTCCCAAAGGACGAGAAGATTATCTTCGGCCCCGACCGCAATCTCGGCTCATACATCAATGCGCAGACGGGTCGCCAGATGCTCCTGTGGGATGGCGCATGCCACGTGCACGAACAGTTCAGCCTCGAAAAGATTTTGGAGCTCAAGAAGCTCTATCCCGATGCGGAGCTTATAGCTCACCCCGAGTGTAAGCACCAGGTCATTGTTCTTGCCGATTTTGTCGGTTCAACAGCCGCGCTCCTCAGCCACATTGGCAATAGCAATGCGAAGAGGTTCATCGTGGCAACAGAGAGCGGCATTCTCCATCAGATGCGCAAGTCCTTCCCCGACCGCGAGCTTATTGCCGCTCCGCCTATGGACTCCACCTGCGCTTGCAACAATTGCAACTTCATGAAGCTCAATACACTTCAGAAAATCTATCTCACCCTAAAATATGAGTGGCCCGAGGTGACGGTAGACCCCGAGATTGCCGAAAAGGCCCGCCGCCCCATTGACGCAATGCTCGCCCTCTCCAAGGCATTCACAAAGTAATCCAACACAGTTTCTTACTTAAAATTTCTGTTTTCTCATGAGCAAGATGTTGTTAGTCGAAGACAACAAGTTGAGCCAAAAGATGATGTTCTACACCCTCCGAAACATTGGGGTTCAAGCCGACATGGCCGACGACGGCAAGATGGCCGTCGAGAAGGCTATCGCCAATGGCTACGACGTCATCCTGATGGACATCATGATGCCCGAGCTTAATGGCTATGAGGCAACGCAAAAAATCCGCGAGTACGAGAAGAGCAGCAACACAAAACGCTCCTTCATTATCGGCCTGACCAGCAATGTCTACGACAGCGAGAGAGCCAAGTGCATTGAGGCGGGCATGGATGAGTACCTCCCGAAACCTTTCGACGCCGACAGCTTCATAGAGATGGTCCGCCACTACAAGGTGATGGACCTCTAAACGCATTATAAAATGGCTGACAAACAGCCAATAAGCCTACCCTAAACCTTTGGAAGGAATAGATATTCGGAAAGAGAACACACCAGACCAAGAGTACGACAAGACGCTGCGCCCTCTGACCTTTGACGACTTCACGGGTCAGAGCGGTGTCGTGTCCAATCTGCGCATCTTCGTGGCCGCAGCAAAGATGAGGGGCGAGCCTCTCGACCACACCCTCCTCTACGGCCCGCCAGGTCTCGGCAAGACTACGCTCTCCAACATCATTGCCAACCAAATGGGCGTGAGCATGAAGACGACAAGCGGCCCCGTGATTGACAAGCCCGGCGACCTTGCCGGCCTCCTCACGTCGCTGGAACCCAACGATGTCCTCTTTATCGATGAGATTCACCGTCTCAGCTCCGAAGTCGAGGAATACCTCTACTCCGCAATGGAGGATTTCCGCATCGACATCATGATTGACAAAGGGCCCGCAGCCCGCACTGTCCAGATTCCCCTCAACCCTTTTACCCTTGTCGGTGCGACGACGCGCAGCGGATTGCTAACCAGCCCTCTTCGTGCCCGTTTCGGCATCAAGTGCCACCTTGAGTATTACGATGCCGCGCTTGTGGCCAAGATTGTCAAGAGGTCGGCGGGAATCCTCGGCGTAAAGATTGACGACGACTCGTGCCTCGCCATTGCCATGCGCAGCCGCGGAACGCCACGTATCGCCAACGCCCTCTTGCGCCGTGTCCGCGACTTTGCCCAGGTTGTGGGCGACGGGCATATCGACAAGAAGATTACAACGACGAGCCTCAACGCCCTGAATATCGACAACTACGGCCTCGACGAGATGGACCTGAAGATTCTCCTCACGATAATCGACAAGTTCGGAGGTGGTCCCGTAGGCGTCTCCACAATAGCCACGGCCATAGGCGAGGACGCCGGCACCGTTGAGGATGTCTACGAGCCTTACCTAATCCAAAGTGGCTTCATAAAACGGACCCCTCGCGGGCGAATGGCTACGGCTGCCGCATACGAGCATACCGGTCGCACTGGTTTCAAGCCCGAACAAGCTAACCTTTTCAATTATCAGGACAATTCTAACACGCAACTTTAGCAAGGACTCCTTCCCTCTTTCTATTTGCGCCCTCTGACTTTCTGTAATGGGAAAACTTAAAACACTGGCTTCCGACACCGTTGTCTATGGTGCCAGTACAATCTTGAGCCGTCTCATCGGCTGGCTCATGATGCCGCTCTACGTAAGGGTGGTCTCGCAGACCGTTTATGGAACGTTCTCCTACGTTTACAGTTGGATTGCAATTTTCCTCGTCGTCGTCACTCTTGGTTTCGAGACGGGCTATTTCCGTTTTGCCACCGACGAGAACCGCGACCGTCTGCTCGGGACGCTCTCGCGCACTGTTTTCCTCTTCGGCTTGGGGCTTCTGCTGCTCACGTTTTTATTCCCCGACCCTTGTTGCCAACTCATAGACTTCGATTTTGGCCCGCAGAGCGGGGTCTATCTCTCCATCATGGCGGCAATCGTACTTCTCGATTCCTACAACGCCATTTTTTTCGCCGAACTCCGCTATTTGCGTAAGTCCCTGCTATATGCCCTGCTTCGCCTCGGACAGGTGCTTGTAAATGTCGTTCTGACGGTCTTTTTCCTCTTTTGGCTTCGCCATCAGGGTGGGTTCTTCGGCTCGGTGGACGACATCACGTATATGATGCTCGCCAACCTTGCCGGCTCTCTCTTCTCAACGCTCTACTTCATTCCCCGCATTGCCGCCGTCTTGACAAAGAACGACGGTGAACTTCTCCGCAAGGCTCTCCTTTACAGCCTCCCCCTCGTCGGCATGGGCTTCTTTGGCCAGGCGAATACGAATATCGAGAAGATTCTCATCAAGCATCTCGACCCTTCAGCTGACCCCCTTGCCGCCCTTGGCATTTACGCCGCTTGCTACAAGATTGGCGTCCTGATGTCCATCTTTACCCAGAGCTTCCGCATGGCCTTTGAGCCTTTCTTCTTCAAGGAGAATAAGGATAAGGCGAAGACCGATATCTATGGTGCCGCGCTGAAGTGGTTTGTCTATTTCGGCCTCTTCATCTTTGCGGGCGTAATGCTCTTCATGCCCCTCCTCAAACACTTCTTGCCCGAGAGCTATTACGAGGGAACGAGCATAATCCCCTGGATATTAGTTGGTCAGCTCTTTTTTGGCGTCTACTACTCCATCTCGTTGTGGTACAAGTTGACCGATAAGACCTATTGGGGAATCATCATGAGCGCGATAGGCCTCGCCATTAATACAGTTCTCAATTTCATCCTCATTCCCCAGATGGGCTACATTGGCGCGGCAATTTCCACCTTCGTAGGCTATGCCGCCATGATGATAACCACCTACATCTTGGGCCAGCGGTTCTATCCCGTTGAATATCCCGTCGCAAGGCTGGCAATGGTCGTCACTGGCGTAATTGCCATTGTCATGGGGGCTATCTACCTCACCAATAGCTTGTGCCCAGCCCTTTGGCCTCTCACGGCCGTCATTGTCCTGGCCGTAATGGCATTCTCCATCATCAAGATCGAGAAGCTCGACATAACCCAATTTTTTAAGAAATTCTTACGTCGATGAGCAACGTTCAAATCAAGATAATCAACCGAAGCCAAAACCCTCTCCCCGCCTATTCCACTCCCGGCTCGGCGGGTATGGATTTAAGGGCCAATCTCTCTGAAGATGTCACAATCCCATCTCTCGGCCGTGCTATTGTCCCCACAGGCATTTTCATCCAATTGCCCGTAGGCTACGAGGCTCAGATACGCCCACGGAGCGGACTTGCCGCCAAGAGTGGAATTACCGTCCTCAATTCGCCCGGCACCATCGACTCCGACTATCGTGGCGAGATTTGCGCCATACTCGTCAATCTTTCCGACACATCGTTCACAATCCACAACGGCGACCGCATCTGCCAAATGGTAATTGCTAAGCATGAGACAGCCGTTTTCGAGGAGGTACAGTCTCTCGACGATACCGAGCGAGGCAACGGTGGTTTTGGTCATTCTGGTATAAAATAAGGAGGGTATTATCATGCGAAGAATATTCACAGCAATCATATTGGCCTTGTTCGTAGGTCAAAATACCTATGCGCAAAAGTTTATTGAAGACCAGTCTCAATATCTTTTCGACAACGTATTCCACGATGCCATGAGGGCAAAGCTCAAGGGCGATTACCAATCCGCCTTTGATATGCTCGCCTATTTGGCCAAGCAGCAGCCCAATAATCCCGTCTTGCTCAACGAGCTTGGCAACCTCCTCGGCGAGACCAAAGACTACGTCCATGCCGCCGAGCTGACGCTCAAAGCCGTAGAGGTGGACACCACGGACAACCGCGTCTACATAGACAACGCGATTAAGTACCTCACCGCGGCATATCAATTCGACAAGGTCATACCCCTCTACGACAAGCTCCTTAAGCTCAATCCTAACGACATCGACGCTAAGCTCCAAAAATACAACGCGTTAATCGACATCGAGCGTTACGAGGAGGCTCTCAAGGAGGCCGAGACAATTAAGACCGAAGACCCAGAAATCAAGTACGAGGTCGAGATTAGGCGAGTAGCCATATACGCCGGCCAAAAGAAGTACAAGAAGGCCCTCAAGATAGCAAAGGCCCTTGATAAACAGCGTCCTAACAACGCCCGCACCATCTACCTCATCTCCCACCTCAATTACTTGATGGGCTATATTGACGAAGCCCTCGCCCTGTGCGACCGCGCCACGAAATGCCCCGAGGGCGACGCTTTCAACTTCCTCCTGGCGGATATGTACCGCTCGCAGGGCATGGACAGCCTCTTTGCCGAGAGGACGCTCAAAGGCTTCGCCTCGCCCGAGCTGAACGAAGGGTACAAGATTCAGCAGGTCTCCCAACTGCTCAATGACCAAAACATTCTTACCGATGCGAATTGGATGCCTTTCGTGACGAATGTATTCTCTTCGCTCTTGCAACAATATCCCGCAAACCCCGACATTGTCTCCCTTGCCGATAGTTACTACAATATCCACAAGAAACACGATGTCGCCTACCAACTCCTTACCCGATTTGTGGAGAATAACCCGGGAACGCAATACATCTGGTCCAATATCCTCGCCTATCTTCAAATCCAATACACCTCCCAAAAGACTGGCGACAAGAAGAAGGTCCTCGACAAAATACTCTCCTACTGCGCCCGCGCAAGGGAGGAACTCCCCAATGAGCCAACAATTGCCCTCCAGCATGGCATCTATTTGTCCGAGAGTAAGCAATGGACAGAGGCCCTCGCCTCTTCAAGTGAGGCCTACGCCGCTTTCGACTCCAACGACCCTAACGTCAGGGCCAAGAACCGCGACAGAAGGCTCCTCGCCCTCAATGTCATTGCCAGCTGCTACGTTGAGCTGGACAGCATCCCGCAGGCGTTCATGGTCTACGACCAGATTCTCGCCGAGAATCCCGACGACTCGCAGGCTCTCAACAACTACGCCTACTACCTCGCCCTCCGAGGGCAACAACTCGACAAGGCTGAGCGTATGAGTATGAGGTCGCTCGACTTGGACGCCCTCAACACGGCTAATCTCGACACCTACGCCTACATCCTCTTCCGCGAAGAGAAGTACCAGGAGGCCATGTTCGTCATGGAGCGGTGCATGGAGCAGATTGCCCAAAATGGCGAGGAGTGCGGCTCCGTAAACTACGACCATTACGGCGATATGCTCTTCAAGGTGGGGCGTGTCGACGAGGCCATAGAGAATTGGCAAAAAGCCCTCAATTTAAACCCGGGAAATAAGCTCATTGAGCGCAAGATAAACGAAAAAACGTATATTGCTGAGTGATGCCCTGTTTCGGAAGACATACGCGTTTTCTCGCCTTTGCGTTGCTCTTAGCGTCCCTATTGTCGGGATGCCGCTCGGGGCGTATACCATCCGAGAGCTCTAACTCCAGCTTTTCTACGCGCCGAAGCGAGGTTGTCTCTCTCCTTTCCGAGTCCGACAGCCGTCTCGCCGATGTCAAGACCTACGAGGCTAAGAACGCCAAGGCGGCCGTCCAAATGGAAGGCAAGAATACAACTCTGAAAGCGAATGTCTCCTTTGAGCGAGGGGGGGCTACTAATATTACAGGCCGCCTCGCCTTCCCGCCCCTCAGTGTGGGCAGTGTAAGCATTTCGGAAGATAAGGTTCACGTCAAGAGCGGTATTCTGAACATCGACAAGACGCAAACCCTCTTCCCCTATCTCGCCGAGATGGTGCAGTCCACCTTCCTCGGGCTAATCCCCAAGGCCTACCTCCTCTTTGGTGATAAGGATTTCTCTCATTTCGATATGTCGCTCACGGCCAAGGGGCAATATCTTTTGTCGCGTTCCGACAACAGGATGTCTGTCGAGCTGCGCATCAATGCTGCCAATTTCACTCTTGCGAATGTCTCTGTCAAGACGGCGCAAGGCGATGCCGCCCAGCTCGATGTGGCTCAGTATAAGAGTTTTGACGGTCGCCTCCTCCCCGTCTCCGTCCTCATCAAGGTAACTCCGCGAAAGGGTAAGCCGGCCGAGGCCGAGGTCTCCATTAGCGACATCCGTATAAACAAGTAACCTAATGAAAATCCGGCTGTTTTTCTTCATCGCCTCTCTCTGCGTCCCGACCTTAGCTCTCGGTCAGGGTAAGACTCTTGACGACCTCAATCGTGAGAAGACACGTCTCCTTGCGCTGATTGAGCAAAACAGCAAGATGATGGAAGAGTATGCCAGCCGACGCGACAACGAGATGATGAGAATCTCCGTCGTCGACGATAAAATTGCAAAAAGGCAGGCTCTTATTCAGGTCTATACTTCTGAGATTCAGGCTTATAACGACCAGATTCGCGAACTCAACAATCAGATAGACTCCGTAGGCAAGGTGCTTAAGCGCCAAAAGGACGAGTACGCCGAGACGCTCCGCAAGATTCAGTCCCGCGGCCATGCCTATTCACCCCTGGCCTACATCTTGTCCTCCAAGTCGTTCAATCAGAGTTACCAGCGTTTCCTTTTCCTCCGCCAATACTCCCAATACCGCAAGGACCAGTTCCGCATTCTCGGCGAGACAAAGGAGGAGTTGGCAAAGCTGAAAGGCGTTGTAAACCAAAAACTTACCGCCATTAACATTGCTCTCGCCAAGGTGAACGACGAGAACGATAAGCTCGGCAATGAGCTCAAGATCCGCAAGGCAAACGTAGAGAGCATAATACGCAGCCAGTCCGACCTCAAGAAAAACATCGAATCCAACCAAAAGAAGGCAAAGGAGATTGAGGGAAAGATTGTAGCCGTAATCCGCGAAGAGGCGGAAAAAGCGCGTAGGGAGGCCGAAGAGGCTAAGAAACGCAAACAGGCGGCTGCCAACTCCAAGAAGACTAAAAACGCCGAAATTGCGGCACGTGACGCACTCTCCGACCAAATAAAGGAGAACAAAGGTCGCCTCCCATGGCCCGTCCGTAGCTGCGTTGTGACGAGTGCCTTTGGTGAGCATGACCATCCGCTCCTCCCGCAAATCCGCATCAGCAACAACGGCATTGACATGGACATCCTCGCCAGCAACGACATTCACCCCGTCCACAAGGGCAAGGTTTCCCGCATAATAGTCATCCCCGGCAGTTGTGCCACAATCATCATCCGCCATGGCGATGTCCTCACCGTCTATTCAAATCTCGCCGAGGTCTTTGTCAAGAAAGACCAGGAGGTCGACACCTACACCAACCTCGGTAAGGTCTACAACGGGGGAGGCATAAACTCCAATATTCTACATTTTGAGCTCTGGCTCGGAGATAAAAAACAAAATCCCGAAGATTGGCTCAGAAAACAGTGAATTTTATATCAGTAGACAACAACAAATAACAATACTTCTCGTATAACGAGCTGACGCAACACTTCCCAACGACAACAAATGGAAAAAATCAATATCGACGAAACTCTCGTTCTCGACTCTACAATCGACAGTATTAATCAGATTGAAAAACTGATTGACAGTCAGTCGCAAATGCTTGGAATTGACGACGAGATATACGGAAAGTATATGCTTTCCGTAGTGGAGTGCGTCAACAACGCCATTGTCCATGGCAATAAGCTGTCACAAGAAAAGAAAGTGACGGTATGC
This sequence comes from Bacteroidales bacterium, assembly GCA_022768325.1. Classification (GTDB taxonomy): domain Bacteria; phylum Bacteroidota; class Bacteroidia; order Bacteroidales; family Marinilabiliaceae; genus W3P20-009. The sequence goes on along the minus strand of JALEMI010000042.1, from coordinate 6,820 downwards.
TATCATATTGACAATGAGCATATTGAGGTGACAGTGCAAGACGAGGGTGATGGTTTCGATCCAGACTCTCTCCCCGACCCGACAGCCGAGGAGAATATTGATAAGGATTGCGGACGAGGCATTTTCCTCATGAGACACCTCGCCGACGAGGTCACTTTCTCCGACCATGGTCGTAATGTTCGTCTTTTATTCAACCTTTAGGTGATTAGCTTTTTTAACGAGGACGTCGACTTTAAGCTAAAGAACAAGCTCGTCCTAAAACAGTGGATTAAGCAAGTCGCGCAGAGCTACGGGATGAAGGTTGGCGACCTCACCTACATCTTCTGCTCCGACGACAAAATAATCGAAGTAAACAGGCAATTCCTCCAACACGATTATTACACCGACATCATAACTTTCGATTATGATGTAGAGGGTGTCGTGAGCGGAGATATGTATATATCCGTCGATACGGTTCGCTCAAACTCCGAAATATATGCTCCTTCGTTTGAGCGTGAACTTCAGCGCGTTATCATCCACGGTGTCCTCCATCTCTGTGGTCTGAAAGACAAACAGCCTGACGACGAGAAGAATATGCGCTCGGCCGAAGAGAAGGCTCTCGCCATGCTCGACCATATTCTCGAAGAGAAAAAGACTAAGGCTTAGTAATAGGGTAGGGGAGAGGCTAACCTCTTGACCCCGATTCTTATATATTTGCGTTCCCCCCCTCCCTCCATGGGGGGACATCATAAAAGTATACCGCTCGACACCGTTTAATGTGGCGTCGGCGGTTTTCAGTTATTTCAACTAAAGCAAAGATATTATTTTCTGAAATGAATTTCTCCTTCGACATAATCGTCGTCGGCGCAGGTCATGCCGGATGCGAGGCTGCCCATGCCGCTGCGACGCTCGGAATGCGTACTCTCCTCATCACGCTCGACATCACCAAGATGGCCATGATGAGTTGCAATCCCGCCATTGGTGGTATTGCCAAGGGACAGATTGTCCGGGAGATTAGTGCCCTCGGCGGCATGACAGGAAAAGTGACCGACCTCACCTCCATCCAGTTCCGTATGCTCAACATGAGCAAGGGTCCCGCCATGTGGAGCCCTCGCTCGCAATGCGATAAGGCCCGTTTTTCGACCGTTTGGCGCAATTTTCTCGAACAAGCTCCGCTTTGCCACCTGTGGCAAGACTCCGTTACAGCCCTTTTAACCGATGGCAATACTGTTAACGGAGTGCGTACAAAACTCTGTGCTGAGTTCCATGCCAAGGCCGTCATCCTCACTGCGGGTACTTTCCTCAACGGTCTGCTCCATATCGGGCGGGTTAATTATGCCGGAGGACGTATGGGCGACGAGGCCTCTTTCCTCTTGTCCGATCAGATTGCCTCGCTCGGCGTGACTATGGGACGCATGAAGACCGGCACTCCAGTCCGCCTCGATGCCCGCACCATCGACTTCGATAAGCTCGAACCCCAATACGGCAACATCGACGCCCATCAGTTCAGCTATGGCCCGAGGCTCAACAACACTCTTGAGCAAAAGCCCTGCTACATCACCTACACCAATACTGAGGTTCACGACATCCTCCGCTCAGGCTTCGCCGACTCGCCTCTCTACAACGGGACGATAAAGAGCATAGGTCCTCGCTATTGCCCAAGCATCGAGACCAAGCTCGTCAACTTCGCCGATAAAGATAAGCACCAGCTCTTCCTCGAACCCGAGGGCGAGGACACTGTCGAGTTCTACCTCAATGGCTTCAGTAGCTCTTTGCCCATGGATGTCCAGCTCCGCGCGTTGGAGAAGATTCCCGGTTTGGAACACGTGCAGGTCATCCGCCCGGGCTATGCCATAGAATACGATTTCTTCGACCCGACGCAACTCCGCCATAGCCTCGAAAGCAAGGTTCTCCAAAATCTCTTCATGGCAGGGCAGGTCAATGGCACGACGGGTTACGAGGAGGCCGCCGGTCAAGGTCTCATTGCGGGAATCAATGCCGTCCGCAAGGTTCGTGGCGAAGAGCCTTTCGTTCTCTCGCGCGACGAGGCGTATATTGGCGTCCTCATCGACGACCTCGTCACCAAGGGTGTTGACGAGCCATACCGTATGTTCACCTCCCGCGCGGAGTATCGCATCCTCCTTCGTCAAGACAATGCCGACGACCGTCTTACCGAGAAGGGTAGGGAGCTCGGTCTCGTATCCGACGAGCAATACCAATGGTACAAGAGGAAGGTCAAGCTCCGCAAGAAACTCCTCGACCTCATAGACCGCAAGCTCCTCAAGATTGACGGCCTCAACCCCATCCTTGAACAGCTCGGCACCACTCCCGCCGCGGAGTCACTCCGTGCGTCGCAAGTCATCTCTCGTCCCCAAGTGCATATTGACGACCTCATGCCCATAATGCCCGAGATAGGTAGAATCTTCGAGGGACATGACGACCTCGCCGCCGAGGTCAAGGAGTCGGCCGAGATTGAGATTAAGTATGGCGGCTACATAGCCAAGGAGCGCCAGCAGGCGGATAAGATTCTCCGCCATAACCATATTCCTCTCCGCGGGCGCATCGACTACGCCTCCGTCACAAGCCTCAGCTACGAGGCGAGAGAGAAGCTCATCCGCATTGACCCCGAGACAATAGATCAGGCCATGCGAATCCCTGGTGTCTCGCCAGCCGATATTTCAATCCTCCTCGTCCTCTTAGGAAGGTGATGTGTACTTATGCCATCTGTTTCACGTGGAACGAAGGCCTAATCTTTTATTCTGAAAGATAAACGGGACTTTAGGGCGCGAAATACCGACTTTTAATCATGATTTTCTGAGGAATCACTGTAAGTAGCTTTCAAACAGTAAGATTGACATAGATTCACAAGCTGAAAACCACACTATCAAAAACATACCATAATGACAACTAACACTATTACCGTCAACTATGTCGACATCATCAAGCGAGAGATATATGTCGCCAACGTGACGTTCAACACGAAAATCATTAAAGTCGAAAAGATTAGCGACAAGGTAGACCCGAAGCTCGACTTCTGCACACCGGGTCTTGTCGATGCCCATGTCCACATCGAGAGCAGTATGCTCACGCCACAATGGTTTGCCCGGATGGTGTTGCCTCACGGCACGGTGGCTGTGGTCTGCGACCCGCACGAGATTGCCAATGTCATGGGCGAGAAGGGTGTCCGCTTCATGATGAAGGATGCCGCCAAGGCCCCGCTCCATTTTGCTTTTACCATTCCCTCGTGCGTCCCTGCCACGCCCTTTGAGACAAATGGCGCCGTCTTCGGTCCTGAGCAGATTGAGCGTCTCATGCCAGACGGGGTAGGGCTGGCCGAGATGATGAACTACCCGGGTCTCCTCGCCAACGACCCGAAGGTGATGGCCGAAATAGAGATTGCCAAAAAGGCGGGTAAGCCCATCGATGGGCATATTCCCGGAATTGTCGACGAGCGTCTCGCACAATATGTGGCGGCGGGTGTGTCGACCGACCACGAGAGTTTCACGCTCGAAGAGGCTCAGGCCAAGATTCGCCAAGGCATGAAGATTCTAATCCGAGAGGGTAGTGCAGCCCGAAACCTCAATGCCCTCGCCCCTCTCTTCAAGACGGATGTGGACAATATCATGGCTTGCACCGACGATGCCCATCCAGACGATATTCGCGACCGAGGCCACATCGACAAGTTCTTCCGCCGCGCCATGTCCGACGGAATCAACATCTTCGACATCTTCAAGGTTCTCACCCTCAACCCAATTGAACACTACAAACTGAATGTAGGCCGCCTCCAAGTGGGCGATAGTGCCGATTTCGTAGTGCTTTCCGACCTTGGAAATTTCAAAGTCCGCACTTCTTACATTCGTGGCGAAGCCGTCTACGATGAGTATAGTGGCAGCGTCATACGTCTCACCCGCACGGGCAAGGTGAACAATTTCATCGAGAGGACCTTCACCGACGACGATTTCAAGGTCATAGCTCCCGCCGCAAATCCTACCCTGCGTGTCATTGGTCTCGTGCCCGACCAGATTGTCTCCGAGTCTTTGGATTGGACGCCGTCCGTCGCCGAGGGCGAGGAGGTCGTCTCGTCCGTGGAGGAGGACATCGTGAAAATTGCCGTGGTCAACAGGTATGCGTTTGCGCCCGTGGTCAACGGTTTCATCCGCGGCACGGGTTTGAAGAATGGGGCTATTGCCTCGTCCATTGCCCACGATTCGCACAATGTCGTAATCATTGGTCGTGATGCCGCCAGCATGAGGCTCGTGGCCGAGACTATGTTCCAAATCAAGGGCGGCATCTGCGTCCTCGGCAAGGGTGTCCGTGTGCGCCGTCTAAAATTGCCCGTGGCAGGTCTGATGACCGTATCGCCGTGGGACATTGTGGCGACAGAGTATCAGCGCCTAATTAATGCGGCTAAGACAAAGTGCGGCGTGACGCTCCCTTCGCCCTTCATGACCATGGCTTTCATGAGTCTGCTCGTCATTCCGAGCCTCAAAATTGGCGACAAAGGTCTCTTCGATGTCGACAAGTTCCAAATGACTTCGCTTTTCAAGTAACGAGAGTATGTCCGACACCATTGAGCAAATCGAGGAAGTAAAGTACAAATTCGCCTCCGATTCCGAGCGGCTGGACCATCTTAAGCAGATGGTGAGCGTCTTGCCCGACTTGCCCGGTGTGTATCAATACTTCGACAAGACAGGGAAAATAATCTACGTTGGAAAGGCCAAGAACCTTAAGCGTCGCGTGTCGTCCTATTTTCTTAAGCGTCAACAGACGCAAAAGACGTTGGTCTTGGTCAGCAAGATTTGCCACATCCACCACATTGTTGTCAATAGTGAGGAGGACGCCCTCTTGCTCGAAAACAATCTCATCAAGAAGTACAAGCCGCAGTATAACATCCTTTTGAAGGATGACAAGACGTACCCCTGGGTGGCAATTCTCAATGAGCCTTTCCCGCGGGTTATTCAGACCCGGCGGCACGTCCGCGACGGCAGCCGCTATTACGGACCATACCCCAGTGTCGGGCAGCTCCACGACCTTTTCGATGTCCTCAAAAACCTCTTCCCTCTGCGCCAATGCTCCCTCAGCCTCACGCCCGAGAAGATAGGGCAGGGGAAGTATAAGGTCTGCCTGAAGCACCACCTGAAGTTGTGCGACGGTCCGTGCGAGGGGCTTATCACCGAAGAGGACTACGGAAAATATATCGATGCCGTGCGCGATATTCTCAAAGGCAACACAGGCCCCATCATTCGCCAAATGCGCCAAGAGATGCTCTCTGCCGCCGAGGATATGGAGTTTGAGAAGGCGGAGGTCTTGAAGCGAAAGATTGAGAGGTTGACTAATTATCAGAGCCGCTCGCTCGTGGCCAGCACGACCCTCATCACTTGCGATGTCTTCACTATCGTCCGCGACGACGAGAAGTCGGAGAGCTACGTCAATTTCATGCGCGTCTCCGAGGGACATATTCAGTCGTCATACACCATGACTTTCCGGCGCCGTATGGACGAGGACGACGCGGAGATTCTCTCTTACGCCGTCCAGAGCGTCCGCGAGACGAGCGGTGTCCTTCAACGCGAGATTGTTGTCCCCGTGAAGCCCGATGTCGATTTTTCGGGCATCACGTTCATTGTCCCTCAGAGCGGCGATAAGCGCAAACTTTTAGAGTTGTCGGAGAAGAATGCGCGTGTCTATAAGCTCGAACTCCTTAAGCAAGAGGCCATACGTAGCCGAGCCACTCACGAGGAGAAGCTGATGATTCAGATTAAGGAGCAGCTCGGACTTCACGATTTGCCACGACACATTGAGTGTTTTGACAACTCAAACATCCAGGGCACGAGTGCCGTGGCGGCGTGTGTCGTCTACCGCGACGCCAAGCCCAGCCGTAAGGATTACCGGCTCTTCAACATCAAGACCGTAGAGGGACCTGATGACTATGCGTCAATGTACGAGGTTGTGCATCGTCGCTATATGCGTTTGCGCGATGAGGGTACGCCAATGCCCGACCTTGTCGTGGCCGACGGTGGGGTAGGGCAGATGGAGGTTATCCGCCAGGCTACGGAAGACCTCGGTCTTTCGCTCAATATAATAGGCTTGGCCAAGGATTCTCACCACCGCACGAATCAGATTCTCGTTGGTTTTCCTCCAAAAGTTGTAGGTGTTGGCAAGAGCGACGCTGTTTTTCGTTTTTTTACGCGGATGCAAGACGAAGTTCACCGCGTGGCCATTACTTTCCACCGAAATAAGAGGAGCAAGGCCATGGTCTCCTCAGAACTTGACGAGATAAGCGGCATTGGCCCTAAGACGAAGGAGGAACTGTTTAAAGTGTTTGGCGGCGTTGAGGCCATACGCAATTCTTCCCTTGAGAAATTGTCGGAAATCATAGGAAAAAGTAAGGGATTGTTAGTTTTTTCCTATTATCATCGCAACGATACTTACGAAGTGAAAGAAAACGCCACTGTTCCACGGGAAACAACGACCGATTTGGAGGGTAAGGAGTAGAGGGTGTTTTAGATTTCCAACAATGTAAGAAATTGCAATAATTTTTCATTTTGGCACGGTTATTGACACACTTTGTTAGCTTCTTTGGGCGTAATTGTAGCATAACCCCGAAGTTTAAGAGTTTTTGTTTTTCTCATGTCTTGTAATCATAGAAACTTACCTTATATTTGCGCATCTAAAGTTCTAAAATCAATAAATTCAATCAAAAGAAAATGAAGAATCTTTTTCTGAAGCCTATGGCCGCTATGCTCGCTTGCAGCCTCATGGCAACTGCGTTCACGGCTTGCACCGAGGACGACGATGACGACACCATCGAAATCGCAGAGAAGTTCAACCTCGACTACCTCAC
>JALEMI010000037.1 GCA_022768325.1 Bacteroidales bacterium | reverse complement strand
GACGTTATGGACATCGACGGAGAGCAAATCGTCGTCAATCATTGAGCGGAGCACCTCCGTCACTACGCGAGGGTCGTAGCCCTCGGCACATTGGACGACCTCGTAGGGCAGTGGCCCGTTAGCAAGCCTTTTCTTAACAAGAGCCTCAATCTCATGGCGCATCGTCTCGGCGTTGCGCCGTAGCTTTATGCGCTCTATGCATACGTCGCACTGACCGCAGTCCTCGGCATCAGTCTCGCCGAAATATTCGAGCAGCTGACGGCTTCGGCAGACATCGGGACGCGTGGAATATGAAATCATGCTCTCGACGCGGCGTGACGCATCGGCGAGCCTATCCTCATAAATGGACTTGGGGAAAACCATGTAACGCTCCATCTCGCGGTCTTGAAGCCATGAGATGAACTCGGTGTGTTTCTGCGGATTGTAGGAGACAATCCCGATGCGGGACAGCTCAAGAAGCCGCTCGTAGACCTCCTGATGCGACATGGCGCACATCCGTCCCACCCTCTCCTCGTCAATGGTGGCGTATTCCATAAAGAGGCCCGTATACGTGCGCAGGAGGGCCTTGATGACGGGTGCCAAATGAGGATAGGCCTCCTCGACACCATAGAGACGGCCGCGCTCTACACGGAACATGAGCCTCGACGCGAGGGAGACGTTGGGCTGGTACGACATATACCCCGCCCTCTCCAAAATGGTCAAAGCACCCGCAGTCTGCGCAATCTGGCGGTGCGTCTCCACACAAAACTGGTCAAGATTGAACTCCTCAACATGACCGTCGCCACTGCCGACACCAACCTGACGGAGATTGCTAATGCTATTGTATACGCCGACGACGAAATCGATAGGCGGGAAACTTGTCGTGACATTGCGGCGCAGCTTGGCGGCATCGGCATCGGACCATAACAAGACGGCGTAGGACTTTTTGCAATCGCGGCCGGCACGTCCCGCCTCCTGGAAATAGGCCTCGATGGATTCGGGCGGGTCGATATGGATGACGACGCGGACATCGGGCTTATCGATGCCCATGCCGAAAGCGTTGGTACACACAATGATACGCACATCGCCCTTTGTCCAATCCTCTTGCCGCTTGTCCTTCTCCTTGACGGGCAACCCGGCATGGAAGAAATTGGCGGAGAAGCCCTGCGCACGGAGCATCTCGGCGTATTCGCGCGTTCGCTTACGACTTCGGACGTAGACGATGGCTGAACCCTCGACGGCGCGCAAAATCTTGACCATCTGCTGCTCCCTGTCCTCGGCCTTGCGGACAACGTAGGCCAAGTTTTGGCGAGCGAAGCTCATGGAGAAGACGTTGGGCTGGCGGAACTCAAGCCTTGCCATGATGTCGTCTGCCACGCGTGGCGTGGCTGTGGCGGTCAGGGCGAGTACGGGGACGTCGTCTAAGAGCTTGCGGACATCGGCAATATTGAGATACGAAGGTCGGAAATCGTAGCCCCACTGCGAGATACAGTGAGCCTCGTCGACAACGAGCATCGAGACCTTCATTTGCCTAATCTTTAGGCGGAAAAGCTCGGTTGTGAGCCTCTCGGGAGAGAGGTAGAGAAACTTGGCGGCGTTCAGGATGCAATTGTCGTAGGCGGCAAGCATCTGGTCGTGCGACATTGTGGAGTTGACCGTATGGGCAAGGATGCCTTTTTTACGCAACGACAGGACCTGGTCCTTCATTAGGGCGAGGAGGGGCGTCACGACGACGCAGACCCCCTCTTGCGCAAGGGCGGGGACCTGGAACGTTATGGACTTGCCGCCACCTGTGGGCATGAGGCCGAGGGTGTCTCGCCCTTGACCAATGGAGCGGATGATGTCGAGCTGAATGGAGCGGAAAGAGTCGTAGCCCCAATACTTTTTCAGTATGGCGAGATAGTCCTTATCCTCCAACGCAGCCACGTCCACCGTCCTCGTTAGCCTATCGACTTGGCAATCATCTCGGCGCAAAGCTCGCCGTCGATGGCGGACGAGACGATGCCACCGGCATAGCCAGCCCCCTCGCCGCATGGGTACAGGCCTTTGAGGCTCAGGCTCTCGAACGTCTCGGCATCGCGCGACACCCTGACGGGCGACGACGTGCGGCTCTCGACACCGACGACAAGAGCCTCATTGGTTACGAAGCCGCGCGCATGGCGGTCGAAATCCTCAAACCCTTTGCGCAAGCGAAGCCCGATATTGTCTGGCAACCAGAAATGGAGCGGCGACGAGACAAGGCCCGGGACGTAGGAACACTCGGGCAATTCGTAGGAGAGCCGTCCGTCGACGAAATCGGCAAGGCCTTGGGCGGGGGCCACGACACCGTGTCCGCCATTGATATAGGCCAGCCTCTCCAGCTCGGCTTGATAATGAAGTCCGCCGAGAACGCCGTCGTTGGCGAAATTGCCAATATCCTCGGGCCTGACCTCGACAACGATTCCACTATTGGCGAATGGCGAGCCGCGGTGAGAGGGCGACATACCATTGACAACCTGCTGATTAGGTCCTGTCATGGCGGGGACAATGAAGCCGCCCGGACACATACAGAACGAGTAGACACCACGGCCGTCGACTTGCGAGACCATGGAGTATGCGGCTGGCGGGAGATACTCGCCACGGCCTTCGGGACTATGATATTGAATCTCGTCAATGAGGTCTTGGGGATGCTCGACACGCACACCCATGGCCCAAGTCTTGGCTTCGAGGGCGACACCTTGTCGGAGCAGCATCTCGTAGACATCGCGGGCGGAGTGGCCTGTGGCGAGGATTACGGCGCGGCCCTCGACGTTCGCACCGTCGGCAAGGCGGACACCCTTGACACGGTCGCCTTCGGTGAGGAGGTCGGTGACCTTTGCGCCGAAACGCACCTCGCCGCCATTGGCGATGATGGTCTCGCGCATGGCCTTGATGACGTAGGGGAGCTTGTCGGTGCCGATGTGGGGATGGGCGTCGATGAGAATATCGTGCTGCGCGCCGTGGTGGCAGAAGACCTCCAGAATCTTGCGGACGGAGCCGCGCTTTGTGCTTCGGGTGAAGAGCTTACCGTCGGAGAAAGTGCCAGCACCGCCCTCGCCGAAAGCGTAATTGGACTCGGGGTCGAGGGTCACGTTGCGGTTCAGCTGAGCGAGGTCTTTCTTGCGCTCGCTCACGTCCTTGCCGCGTTCGAGGACAATGGGCCTCAGTCCGAGCTCTATAAGGCGCAATGCGGCAAAGAGACCGCCCGGGCCTGCACCGACAACGACGACGGGGTCGGACGAGCGGACATCTTGATAGCCTGGGAGACTGAACTTCTCGGGCTGTGGCTCTTCGCCTACAAAGACATCGAAAGTGAGGGTGACGGAGACCGTCTTATGGCGGGCGTCGATGGAGCGGCGCACGAGCCTCATGGCGACAATGTCGGCCACGTTGACATTCATCTCCTTAGCCGCTTTGGCGCGGCAAAAACTCTCGTCGGCAGCGTCGGCCGGAGCGAGATTCATGTTAATCTGCTTAATCAACTTAATTATGCGGGGTTGAAAAGTTCGTGAAATTAGGGTCGCCCTAAGAAAAGGGAAAGCTCGTGGACCCTGTCGAAACGCTCTTGCACGAAGGTGTCGGAGGCATCGATGACGCGTTCATAGAGCGACAACGCCCTCTCGGCCACATCGTGGCGAAGCCCTTCTGAGAGGTTGGAGACCTTGAAATCGGCGTAGAAAAGAGCGGCGAGCAGCTCAGTCCGTTGCAGAAGCTCGCCTGCGGAGAGCATATCGGGCGACACGCCTTGCGCATCCGCTGCCGAAGTGGCAATGCACCGGATGACCTCATCGGGGTCGGCTTGGCGGAAAAAGTCCTTATCGCGGCCAAAGGTGGCGTAGAGTGCCTCAATCTCCTTTTGGCGTTCGGCCTCATCGCCCTCGCGTTCAAGGAGATTGGCAATGGCGGCAAAAAGCTCTTGAATGAGCTTTAGCAAATAGTCCCTCCGCAGCATGGCCTAATCCTCCACGCCCTCGCGGACAGTGATTCGACGCGAAAGCTCGTGGACGACGCGATACTTATCGACAGCCGCGACACGATAGACATAACGCTGCCGCTTTCCTTGGTTGAGCAAGAGACGGACGCAGGGGCGGTCGACAATGTATCGGACGGTCTTGTTGGTGCCGATTTGGTCGGACTCGGAGCGTGGGGTACGGTAGACCACGAAGAAGCGGACTTGCGACGTGTCGCCCTCAACCTCCCAGGAGAGCGTTGTCCCGTCGCGTTCGAGGTGCGAGATTCTTATCTTGTCCGCCCGCCCTTTGGTCAGGGGGACTTGGAGGGCCTTGTCCTTGTAGAAATCGGTGGAGAGATAGTCTTCGAAGCCGAGGATATTGCGATTGAACTGGCGATAGCTGAAGAAGACGCTGCCGTCGAGATTATCGTTGCGGCGCACCTTGCGGAGCTGCTCGGGCATCTCCTCCTTGGAATTCCAGCCGGCGCCGGGGACCTTGCCGTCGTTGATTTTGAAGACGGCGTGACCAATGAAGACCTTGGTATCGTCGGTGCTGCGGTCGCCCCACCATCGTTGGAGGATGTCGAAATCGCACCACTTATTGCCATGCTCCCAATAGACCTGCGGAATCACGTAGTCAATAAGGCTGTTGTCAATCCAATTGAGAATGTCGGCGTAGAGGACATCATAGTCGGAGACGCCCGCCCGTGTATCGGAGCCTTTCTCGTCGTCCTTCTTGTTTCGCCATACGCCGAAGGGGCTGATTCCGAACTGAATCCAGGGCTTGGACTGCCTGATGGCCTCGGAGACGGAGGCTATTACGGCCGTGACATTGGACCGTCGCCAATTGGCGAGCGTGAGCTGGCGGGGGTTGAAGGCGTTGAAAGACTTGCTGTCGTCGAAGACCTCGCCCTTTGAGGGGTAGGGATAGAAATAGTCGTCGAAATGGATGCCGTCGATGTCGTAGCGATTGACAATGTCCATGACGACCTCGCGGACATAGTCCCTCGCGCTGGGGATTCCCGGGTCGAGGAAAAGCTTGGCGGAATACTTAATCAGCCACTCGGGATGCTTATGGGCGATGTGGTTGGGGCCTGTGGGGAAATCGGCCTTAGGCGTCACGCGGAAGGGGTTGAGCCATGCGTGAAGCTCCATTCCTCGGCTGTGCGCACCGTCAATCCAATACTGGAGCGGGTCAAAAGAGAGATTCTTGTTGAACTCATTCCCCACGAGATAATAGGACCAGGGTTCGAGCGACGAGCGGTAGAGGGCATCGCTTGACGGGCGGACTTGGAAAAAGATGACATTCAGCCCCATGGCGGCCGAGCGGTCGAGAATGGCATCCGCCTCGCGGCGAAGCGTCTCCTCAGAAAGCCCTGGCGCGGAAGGCCAATCGATATTGGCCACGGACGCCACCCAAATACCCCTCATCTCGCGTTCCATGAGCTCCTCGGGCATTTTTTGCGCAGACACCTGGAAGCAGAAGAGCGCAGACAAAAAGAGAAGAACAGCCCTCGACATCACCTCTGCTCCAGATTACTGATGACACTGCCAATGTATCCGAGGATGAGGTCGCGCCCCTTGAACTTGGCGGACGACGTTACGAACATAGGCGGGAGCGACTGCCACGTCTTGAGCATCTCGGCCTTGTAGGCATCGACGCTCTTTTGCACCTGCGCCTCGTTGAGCTTATCGGCCTTGGTGAAAATGATGGAGAACGGGACGCCGTGAAGACCGAGGAACTCCATGAAATTGCGGTCGATGGTCTGCATTGGGTGGCGGACATCGACGAGGACGAAGAAAGAGGTAAGTTGCTCACGCTTAAGGGCGTAGTCGGTGATGATGGACTGGAACTTAGCCTTCTCGCCGAGGGGGACCTTGGCGTAGCCGTAGCCTGGGAGGTCGACAAGATACCACTCGCCGTTGTTGATGTCGAAATGGTTGATGAGCTGCGTCTTGCCCGGCGTTGCGGAGACCTTGGCGAGGCCCTTTTGGTTGCACAGCATATTGATGAGCGAAGACTTGCCGACATTAGAGCGGCCGATGAACGCGAACTCAGGCTGTTTGGAGTTTGGGCATTGCGTCACCTTGGCACTACTGACGAGAAACTTCGCGTTTGTAATGTTCATATTTCGTCTTGGGGTAATTGTTTGACAGTCAAATCTTTGTGGAGAAAAGACAACCTGACCGTATCCTTTTCTATTTCGGAAGTTAGGGCGACGTGGTCGTTCTCCGCGGCTAAGTCTATGGCCCAGAGGGGGACGGTCACGACAACGAGCGTAACGGGCTCGGTGAAATCGACTAAACTGCGGTCGATTGAAATCTCGGCGAGAGCGAACGAAGGCCATTCATCCTCGGCGGGCGTTACCCTGACCTTGGAATCGATCCACTCAATGTAGCACTCGCCGAAAAGCTGGAGGACATCGACGATGCGACGTTGCTCGACGGGAGTGGCCATCATGTTGGCGACCCTGGCAAGAAGCCCCTTCACGTTGGCGACAAGCTCGGGCGGGCAATTAGCTGGCGTATCGATATAGTCGCCATGGCCGAGGTGGTAGGGGTTGTTATTGAAGCGGGAGAAACGTGACGACTTGAGGTCTCCCATCTTGAGGCCAATCATGAGGACATCGTCGGTCTGCTCATTCTCTCCTCGCCAATCGTCGAAGCGTCGGACAATCAAGTCGCGTTGGATAGACATCCTCTGCGAATAACAATCCAGGAGCATATTGGCGAGGCGGCGCCTCTTGAACTTCTTATTGTTGGGGCCGCCGAACTGCGAGGCGAAGCCGTCTGTCGTAAGATAGACACAATCGCCGCGGCTGAGATTGAGGTCGACCGTGACGAAAGGACGGCCTCCGCCTACCGAGGCATCTTCGCCCACACTGCGCCTCACTCCGGCGACCATTTGCAAAGTGCCGTCGTTGCGGACAATGTAGGCAGTCTGTCGGGAGAGGCAAAGCGAGACCTTGCCCGCCACGCGGTCGAGGCAGAAGAGCGAGAGGTCGATGCTATCCTTATTGGCGATGTCGGTATTGCAATGGATGACGCGCGAAATCTCCTCGCTGAGCTTCTCGACGAAGCGTGAGGGTTCGCGCAGCGTAGGGTCGGAGGCGATGTCGCTGAGGAGCGTAGAGGCCACCATGGAGATGAACGCCCCTGGGATACCGTGGCCCGTGGCATCGGCAACGCAGACGAAGAGCTTATCGCCGCAATCGAAGAACCAATAGAAATCGCCGCTCACCATGTTGCATGGGCTGAAGATGACGAAGTGGCCATCGATGCCTCGGATGTCGAGCATATACTCGGGCTGGAGGATGTTGGACTGGATATGGTTGGCGAACATCAGCTCGGACGCGAGGTCGTCGTTTTGCTCATCGAGCTGCTCCTTTTGGGCTTGGAGCAACTCCTTCTTGCGCTTAATGGCCAGGGTCATGTTGGCGTAGGCCTCTTGGAGTTCCTGCCTCTTCTTCTTGATACGTCGGATGGAGATGAAGAAATTGAGGCCAATGACCTCGGAGATGATGAAAATGGCGATGACGAACCAGAGCGTCCTGACCGTCTCGATGCGATGCTCCTTGTCGGCCATTTGTTCCAGGAGGTGGCCTTGGGAGATAATTGTGGTATCGCGGCGAAGCTCCATGCTCCTGTAAGCCAAATCGTTGTAATCGGCCTGCCTCTTGAGGGTATCGATGAGCATGGTCTTCTGTTTGAGGAAGAAATATGCCATCTGGTCATCGCCGATGAGAGAATAGTATCGGGAGACGGCTTCGGTGTACTGCTCGTACATCTCGACATTCTTGTTTCGGAGATTTACGGCATCGAGCGCATCGAGCATGACCTTGGCTTCGAAGAGCTTGCCCTCCTTAATTAGGAGCTGAATCTTGAAGAGGTCGATGTAATTGGACGTGAGCGGGTTTGGCGTAAGGAGGTCGTCCTTGATGCCGCCGACGATTTCCGCCGCCTCCTCGGTTCTTCCTGTGAGGAGGAAATAATAGCCCGTCATGAGGCGGAAAGTGAACTCGATGGAGCGGCATCCCGCAGTATCGCGTTGGAACTCCATGGCGGTTGTCTTGAGCGCCTTACGGAGGCCGGCAGTATCGGCGATGCTGATGCAGACACGCGAGAGGGCGATGTAGCGGAGACATTGCGAGAAAGCGGCAGTATCGCCAACGACAGACATCTCGCCTTGATAGATTTGGGCCGTGGGGATGTCGCCCATTGAGAGGAAAGCGTTGACGAGGCGGTAGAGGACTTGCATCTCTGACGAGCGGAGGCCGCTCTTGCGGGCATAGTCGAGCAGCTTCTTATAGGCATTGACCGCGTCGACGTAATTTCCGAGAATCTCCTCCACCTTGTGGGCACGGACTTTGATGCGGACGAAAGAGACACCCTCGTCGTTGCGGTGGGCGATGTCGGAAGCGAGTTCCAAAGCCGCTTCGGCCCCATCCCTATCGTTCTCCATGGCGAGTTGCACGGCATACTCTTCGAGAAGCCTCATTTTCACCCTCTCGTCGATGTCTTCATTTTCACTGAGGGTATCGAGCGAGGCGAGAACCGTCTGGAGATCTTGCTGCGAGAGATGCGGGCTGAGGAGAATGTTATAGGCGAGAATCTCATTGTGTTGGAAATCCTCGGTGATGAACATCTCGGCACTATCGACATGAAGGCGAGCGCGAGCGGTGTCGGTCCTGTCGAGCGCATTGTTGGCGAGGTCGATATGCTTCTCATAGAGACCAGCCTCCACCTCCTTCCTTACGCACGAAGAGAGCGCGAAGAAGGCGAGCAGAGCCGTGAGGGTCAATATGTTAGTCATCGTCCTCATTGCATTGTCACGGATAGGAGAAGAATATCGTCATTGAGGGGCATACCGGACTTCCAGAGCAGAAGCTCGTTGAGCATGGTATCGTATTGCAGCGACGCGGGGAGGCGGGACACACGCGACAGCATATCGGTGAGGCCGTCGTTGCCGAGCAGCCTATTGTCGTTGCCGCCCTTGATGGACGTCATGTTGCTGGAGAACATGAAGAGGGCATCGCCGGGTTGGAAAACCTTGACCTCGTCTTGTTGGCGGCGGACATCCTTTAGGACGCCAATCTTCTTATCGGAGCCGCGAATGACCTCGAACGAAGATCCCAAGCGGATGAGAATGTCGCTGCCTGCGGAAGCGAGACGGACACGTCGGGACTGTGTATTGACGATGGCGATGGACATGGAGAGATTGCTACGCCAACGTCTGTCGGGAAGCCTTCGGACGAAACGGTTCTCGACCTCGGCGATGAACTCTGACGCGGACTCCTTGCCATCGTAGCGGAGGGCCACCTCCTCGACGAGGGTGAGGCCGACCATGGAGAGCATGGCACCCGGGATGCCGTTCCAATCGGCATTGGCGACGCAGAGAATCGTCTCGGCATCGGAGAGCTTGCGGAACCAGAAGAAACAGCCCGACGTGGTATCGGCGGAGCCTCGAACCACGAATGTATCCTTGAAACCGTTGGCTTTCAGCTTCATGACATCGGGCAAAATGCCACGTTGAAGCCTACGGGCGTAGGACTGGCTTGCGGCGATGTCGGCATTGCGGCGCATGATGAGCCTATTGCGGTTCTGGTAGGCGAAAGTCTGCCTCTCGATCTCCTCGGCCATCTTTTGGTTCATGTCCTCGTCCTCCTTGATCTTGCTGGCGTTGCGGTTCCAGACGCGGCGCATCCAAATGGCAGCCACAATGGCGAGGACTAAGAAGACGACCAGGGTGATGATGACGACTTGCTTTTGGACGTGGCTGTAATTGACCTTGCGGGCGTTGATGTCGACACGTTGGCGGAGAATTGTGGTATCGTCCCTGAAGGCGATCTCCATATCCTTGGCGCGAGTTCGGGCATTGACGGCCAGAATGTTATTGCGGTTGACGATTCCGGCGGCGAGGGCCTTATGGGCCGCCTTGTAGTCTCCAATCTTGACATAGGCGCGTTCGAGAGCGGAGTAGTAGCGGGTGGAGAAGGCCATCTTGGTAAACATGATGTCGGGTATCTCCTTATTGATGAGGATGTCGAGAGCGTCTTCGGGGCGGTCTTGGCCAATGGCGATGGCGGCCTCGACGAGAGAGAGGCTGAAGCGCGAATAGTAGGGATTGACATTCTCCGGGGGGATGACGCCGATATTGGCGCGGCAGAAACTGACGGCTCTTCTTGCCTCGTCGTAGCGTCCGAGACGTTGCAGAGCCTCGGCCATGACGACCCTTATTCTCCACTTGTCGACAATGGAGACATTGTGCTCATTGGCCAAATCGTCGACATACTTGATGCTCTCAAGACCTCCGACATTGTCGCCGTTGCAGAGCTTGGCGATGGCTATCACCTCGCGGTAAGCCATTTCGAGGAAAGGACGGTCGCGGTAATAGCCTTCCATCTCGATGTCGCGGATGCAATCTTCGATAGCGGCTCGGACATGAAGCCCGAGATAGAGCTTAAGGAGGATTTGCCGCGCCCAGAAGCGCATATCTTGCGAGTGGTAATTGGTGCTCCGCGCGATAATCATGCGGGCGCAGAAGCCAGCCTCGACAAACCGCTGGACGCTTATATACATCTCGGCGCGGCAGCAGAGGCTAATCATCTCAACGCGGAGATTGCCAACATTGCGGGCGAGGCGTTCGGCCTTCTTATAATAGGAATCGGAGGGGACGGACTTTGTCTCATGCTCAAGCATACCCTTGGCGCAGTATGCGAGGGCGAGGCAATTGATGGAGACCGTATCGGACGCGGAGGCGTAGCGGCGGATTACCTCGTCGACATCGTGCATTGCGACATCGTACTTGCCGTTTGAGGCATCGAGACAGGCCTTGAGGCTTGAGGCTATGGCACCGGCATCGGGACACTCCTCGGCGTGGGCGATGTAGTCAATCCACTTTTCGCAATCGTCGGAACGTCTCTCGATAATTGCCGTTATGGCTGAATCGGCCATGGCGATGACATCGTCACTTACGGTGCAAGCGCGAGCTTTCGTAGCCGAGAGGGCGACGAAAACGGCGGCAAGCGCGAACCGTATGATGACACTTAGGAACCGCATGGCGAAAGGCGTGAACAATTAGAAACTTAGCGGCCCTGACCAAAAGCCGCGGGCAGAGGGGAAATCAGACATTGAGGGAAGGGCGGACCCGCTGGGGAAGAGACCGAAGACGGACGAGCCGCTGCCCGACATTTGGGCGTAGAGAGCGCCCATGTCGTAGAGCTTCTGCTTGAAAAGAGCGACATCGGGGAGGCGGGAGACTACGTAATCCTCGAAATCGTTACGGACGGAGTCGCGCCACGTGGAGACAGGGTCACGGAGAATGTCGAAGAGAGAGCGTTCGGGCTTTCGGCAAGGGATATTGCTGTAAGCCTCGGCCGTGGAGACACTGCCGTGGGGTACGGCAACGACGACGGACATCCCGTTAATCTGCGACAAATCGAGGGGCTGGAAGACATCACCGATACCCGTGGCGAAGGTGGGTTTGGAATCGATGAAGAAAGGGCAATCGGCCCCGATGCGTGCAGCAATCTCGCGGAGACGGGGCGTCGGGATGTTGAGATTGAGCAGCGAATTGAGCGTCGTGAGGACGAAAGCGGCATCGGACGAGCCACCGCCGAGACCTGCGCCGTCGGGGATAACCTTGTGGAGCGACATCCCGACCGTTGGTAGCTCCGCCTCGGCTTGGAGGGCGCGTAACGCCTTGACACATAGATTCTTCTCGACGGGGACATTGACAGCCATACCGTCGGCATTCCATACGAGGCCGCCCTCGACCTGCTGGGGGGGCGTTATGACCTCGAGAATGTCGGAATAACCGATAGGGACAAAAACGGTCTCAATATCGTGGTATCCGTTAGGGCGGACACCCACGATATTGAGGCCGATATTTAGTTTGGCGTGGGGAAAAACTATCATCCTGAGAGTTAGATACGCATAGGCATGATGACGATTAGCGTATCGCTCTTCTCGTCCTCGCCGACGGGGCTTATGAGGCCGGGCTTGGAGGGGTCGGAGAGACGGATCTCGACATCTTGCGAATTGACATTATTGAGAGCATCGCTGAGGTGCTGTCCGCCGAAACCAACGGTCATCTCCCGTCCCTCGTACTCACAAGGAATGGCCTCATTGGCCGAGCAAGAGAAATCGAGGTCTTGGGTGCTGATGTTGATGGAATTGGAGAACAGCTCGCACTTGATGAGACGCGAAGCATCGACGAAGACGGAGACGCGCGCCATGGCCTTGATGAGATCGGCGCGGTTGACGACGATTCGGCAATCGTTGTTGGAAGGGATGACGGTGCGGTATTGGGGGTATTGGCCCTCGATTTGGCGGCAAGTGTAGCGATAGGCGGGCGTCTCGAAGACCACATTGCGGTCGCCGAAAGAGACGGACACCATCTCGTCGGAGCGTCCGATGATGGTCTTGAGGATGGAGGCGGGCTTCTTGTGGAGGACGAAACCGACAGTCTGGTCGTAGGTCTCGACATCGGTTCGGATGAAGCGGACGAGCTTGTGGCTATCCGTTGCGACGAAAGAGACCTTGCCCGGCTCGATGTCGAAAAAGACACCGTTCATGACGGGGTGGAGATCATCATTGGCGGCAGCGAAAAGCGTAGCGCTGATGCCGGCGAGGAGGCCCTCCTCGGCAATCTTGAAAGAGCGGATGTCGCTCTCGTCGTTTGTTGGCTCTGGGTAATCGTCGGCGGGGACGCAGACCTGGTCGGACTTGCCAGAGAGAGAGGAGATCTCGAGAGCGAGCGAGCCTTCGGGGATGGAGAAAGTGACGGGCTGCTCGGGGAGGTACTTGATGTACTCGGTGAGCTTAGTGCCAGGGATGCAGATACGGCCGTCGCCCTCCATGCTATTGACCTCGATGGTGGAAGTCATACGCATCTCGCTATTGGCGGCAGTGAGGGTCAGGACATTGCCTTGGAGGGAGAAGAGGAAATTGGCGAGAGCCGGGAGAGATGCTTTCTCGTCGATTACTTTTCCCATGGTCTGGAGGCGTGAGAGGAGCTCACCGCTTTGAACGCTGAATTTCATATTTGTGTTTGATGAAAAATCTTAGAGTGAAACGTAAAAAACTGAGGCTTAGGCGGAGACGGTGCGATAGGCGACCCGGACCTTGCCCTTTGAAATATTTTGGAGCTTGGACTTGATGAGACGCTTGCGGAGCGCACTCAAATGGTCGATGAAGAGTTGGCCGTCGAGGTGGTCGTACTCATGTTGTACGACGATTGCGGCGTAGCCCTTGATGACCTCCTTATGGTGGTTGAAATTCTCGTCGTCGTACTCAATCTCGATCTCCGTTGGGCGTTTGACCGGCTCGCTGATACCGGGGAGGCTGAGGCAACCCTCGACGGTCTCCATTGTGGCATCGCCTCTGCGGGTGATGTGTGCATTGATGAAAACGCGCTTGAAGTCTTTGACCTCGGAATAGTCTTCGGCGAGGGGGGTGGCATCGATTACGAAGAGGCGAATGGAGAGCCCTACTTGTGGCGCGGCGATGCCGATGCCTTCGGACTTGTACATGGACTCATACATATTGGCTATGAGCTCCTTGAGGCCTTGGTAATCTGGCGTTATGTCTGTTGCCACCTTTCGGAGGACCGGGTGACCGTAGAGGTAGACGGGAAGAACCATTGCGAATCTTTAACTGGTGATTATCTGTTGGTTGTGGGTGACTATCGGGGTAAAGGGGAGGAGAACCTGAGTTTCTCCATATACGTCTCGAGAATTAGGGTGGCGGAGACCCTGTCGACGAGTCCGCTCTTGTTGTTCCTGTCCTTTTTAGAGACACCGCCGTCAATCATGGCCTGGGTGGCTATTTTGGTGGTGAACCTCTCATCGACCATCTCGACGGGCATATTGGGCAACGCCTTTTTGAGTTGTCGGAGGAAGGGGCGGATGTAGGTCATTGTCTCGGAATCGGAGCCGTCGAGCTTGTGAGGCTCTCCGATGACGATTGTTGAGACCTCCTCACGCGCGACGTAGTCGGTAATGAACTTGAGGAGCTGGTGGGCCGGGACCGTGTCGAGAGGGTTGGCAATGATTTGGAGCGGGTCGGAGACGGCGAGGCCGCACCTTTTCTTGCCGTAGTCTATGGCGAGAATTCTTGCCAAGGGTTAGTAGGCTTTGAGGCTCATGTCGAGGCTTCCGACATGGTGTGTGAGGGCGCCAACGGAGATGAAATCGACCCCGCACTCGGCGTAATCGCGGAGGGTTTCCATGGTGATGCCGCCCGAGGACTCTGTCTCGAACTTGCCGGCGATTTTGGCGACAGCCTCGCGGGTCTGAGCTGGTGAGAAATTGTCGAGCATGATGCGGTCTACGCCGCCGATGGCGAGGACTTGGTCGAGTTCGTCGAAATTGCGGACCTCGATTTCGATTTTGAGATCCTTACCTTTCTGCTTGAGGTAGTCGTGGGCTCGGTTGATGGACTTGTCGATACCTCCGGCGAAGTCGACGTGATTGTCCTTGAGGAGAATCATATCGAAGAGGCCGATGCGGTGGTTGCCGCCGCCTCCGATCTTGACGGCCATCTTGTCGAGCAGCCTCATGCCAGGCGTTGTCTTGCGGGTGTCGATGACCTGAGTGTGGAGGCCATCGAGCTTGGCGACGTAGCGGGCAGTCGTCGTTGCGACGCCGCTCATGTGTTGCATGACATTGAGGACGAGCCTCTCGGCGAGGAGGAGGGCTTGAGTGCGACCTTGGACACGGAAGGCGATGTCTCCCTTCTTGACGCGGTCTCCGTCGTTGAGAATCTGCTCGAAAGAGAAGCCGTTGTCGATATGGTTGAAAATCTTACGAGCGACATCGACGCCCGCGAGGACACCGTCCTCCTTAATGATAAGCTGCGCGCGGCCGGTGGCGTCGGCTGGGATGCAGGAGAGGGAGGTATGGTCTCCGTCGCCGACATCTTCTTTTACGCATCGGTCGATGAAGTCGTTGAGGTAAGCGTCGAAATCTGTCATTTTTGTTCCTCTATTCTGAATTGTTTAATCTGTTTGGAGCCGTTGACTGACTGAGTGAGGACGTAGACTCCGAAATCGGCATTGGAATTGGAGAAACGTCCGATGGTGAGCGTGGCGTCGGCTATTGTCTCCTCACGGCATGGGGAGTAGACGAGACCTCGGTGTCCAGCGAGGAACTTGGCGAGAATCATCTCGGCCTGTTTCTTGCTGAAGATGCCCGAGCAGTCGGGTAGTTGGAGCTCGACCGTGCTGGCGAGGAAAGGGGAGAGCAGCGACCTGTCGGCGGCGTCGAGCGCTTGTTTTACGGCTTGTGGCAACTCGAAATTCCATTGCGCCTCATCCTCTTGGGCCGCCACAGTCGGGGCGCAAGAGATGCTTGCCGCGAAAACGGGCGAAGCGACTGAAAACGCCAGAGAGAGGAGGATGTATGTGGGACGGAGGTTCATTATTGAGAAGGGGACGGTAATGGAATTTGAATCCATTAACAAAGGTAATAACAATAATCAAACCGAAAACGAAAAAAAAGTACATTCGCGAAAGGCAACAAATAGCGCAGTTGTGCGTAATTTATAGAGCCATTACAGATAGAACTTGATGAAAAAAGACGCCATCATAGATCTTCTTGAGAACGACCTCAGGGAAATCGAGACTCTTGTAGAAACGTTTCGCGAGCCAGAGAGAATAGGCTCGGCCTTTTTGGACCTACTCCGCCAGAAACATGAGAGCCTGGGAAAGGAGATACGCCTATTGGACTACTGGGCGACGGACAACATGACCCAGGCGGGAAGCACCACCCTGAGCGGGGAAGTGCGCGCCGAGAGGGCAGAAGCGAAGGCGACGCAGCCCGCAGAGCCACAGAAATCCGCAGAAGAGGGATCAAAAATCGTGCCACAGGCGGCACCAGCCGCACCGAAAACGAGGGAGAAAATTGAAGACTATTTTGCCGCTGAGCTTGAAGCGATGGACGACCCATTCGCGACAGCGGCACAACTGAGCCCCGCACAGGAACAGACGAAACAAGCACCCGCAGAACAGACTAAACAAATTGCGCAGCAACCGGCAACAGAGGCCGAGCAAGAGGCGATAGAGACAGCACCCGCGGCTGAGGCACTGAGCCAAAGAATCGAAAAACAAGAGGAGGCGGAAAAGCCAGCAACACCGGAAATAAAAACAGAGACGCCAGCCCCCCACCCCACCCCGACACAACGCACAACACCAGCGGCGAAGCAGCCCGCAGCCAGCCCGGCACCAAAGCCAGCCGTCGTAGTGAAGACAAACGAAGGCAGCAAAGGCGCGGACATTGCGGCATACGGCACACCCGTGGACGACCTGAACAAGGCGATGGGAATTAACGACCGATTCCTATATATGCGCGAGTTGTTTGGCGGGAACAAGATGGCGTTTGACGCGGCTGTTGAGACCGTTAACGCGGCGACGACATATAAGCAAGCGTATGAGTACTTGCGTCAGACCTTTGGTTGGGACGAGAGCGACGCGACGGTAGAGGCCTTCTTGAAAGCCGTTCACAGAAGATTTATATGAGCCGACTGACGATAGTGCCGACGCCCGTTGGCAACATGGAAGACATTACGGCCCGCGCCTTGCGGGTGTTGCGGGAGGCATCGTTTGTGATGGCGGAGGACACTCGGACGACGAGCATCTTGTTCAAGCATTTTGGGATAACGACGCCGTTGATTAGTTACCATAAGTTTAACGAGCACGACGTTGCGGATCGGTATGCGGACCGCATTGCGGCGGGCGAAGAGGCGGCGTTGGTCAGTGACGCTGGGACACCGGCAATCTCGGACCCTGGTTACCTGATTGTGAGCCGCTGCATAAGCCGCGGGATTGAGGTGACGTGTTTGCCAGGCGCGACGGCCTTTGTGCCGGCGTTGGTGAACAGCGGTTTGCCGTCGGACAAGTTTTGTTTTGAGGGCTTCCTGCCGAACAAGAAGGGTCGACAGACAGTGTTGAGCCGATTGGCGGAAGAGCCGAGGACGATGATATTCTACGAGAGTCCGTTTCGGTTGACGAAGACATTGGCTCAGATGGCGGAAGCCTTTGGGAGAGAGCGGAATGCGGCGGTGTGTCGCGAGATAAGCAAAGTCTTTGAGGAGACCGTGCGCGGGACGCTTGGCGAACTGATTGCCCACTTTGAAGAGACCCCGGCCAAGGGGGAGATTGTCCTCGTGGTTGGGGGAAAGGGTTGGCGGAAGGGGCAGGCCGAGGAAGAGAGTGACGATGCGGAAGAGGGCGAAGAGGTGGACCTAAGAGCCGTACGCCGCAGCAAGCGTCACCGGGAGCAGGCCTCGGAAGCATGAAGAGCAAGAAATAAATTTTCAACATAATCAAAAAACACAATGAAGAGAATTATTTTAGGATGCGCCGCAGTTGCGATTGCACTTGCGAGTTGCAACCAGGAACAGCTGGACCGCCAGCAGAAGACGATTGACTCGCTGTTTGAGCAAACGGCACTGAAAGACAGCAGCATGTCGTTGATTGCCACGACCTTGGCAGACGTACAAACAAACTTGAACTACATCAAGGAGAAGGAGGGCATCATTGCCGTACAGGCCAACACAGAGGGTTCTGACAAAGACCAGCTGAAGAACGACATCCAAGCAATCTACGCCCGCCTTGTTGACAACAAGAACAAGGTGAGCGAGCTTCAGCGCAAGCTGAACAAGGCACTGGGTCAGAACAAGGAGAACGCGAAGATTATTGAAGTTCTTCAGGCACAGATTGAGCAGCAGAACGCTGAGATTGCGAAGCTGAACGATATGCTCCAGCAGAAGGACGTTGAGATTGGCTACCTGAACAACGCCATCATCAACATCACGAACACCGTAGACTCGCTGACGACGGTCAACACGAACACGCAGAGCAAGCTCGACGACACCACGGCAGAGCTGAACAGCGTATTCTACCTCGTGGCAGAGAAGAACACCCTTAAGGCAAAAGGCCTGATTGAGGGAGGCCTCTTCAACAAGAAAGTCATGAGTGGCAACGTGGACGAGACGCTCTTCACGAAAGTTGACAAGACCACCACGGAGATTATCCCCCTCTCTGGCAAGAAGTTCAAGGTTTTGACGAGCCACCCCGAGAGCAGCTATACAATTGACGAGGAGAACAAGGTCCTCGTAATCAAGAACAAAGAGGCTTTCTGGAAGACATCGAAATACCTGATTGTCCAGGCTCGCTCGGTTGACGAGGAGTAGGAAACAGGATAATAAAAACGACTCCCGCCTTGGCTATGAAGCTGGGGCGGGAGTATTTGTTTTGGAGGGGAAGAGGGGACTGGCGATTTGATGCGCGTTTGGGGGATTATAAGGCGTTGATTTCTTCGGGGGAGAGGCCTGTGACTTGGGAGATGATGTTTGCATCAATGCCCAGCTCTTTCATTTTGCGGGCGTTATTTCTTTTCTCCTCGGCGAGACCTTGGGCGAGACCTTCCTCGCGACCTTTGACAAGACCTTGTTCGAGACCTTGGGCGAGACCTTCCTCGCGACCTTTCGCAAGACCTTCGGCGAGACCTTCGGCAAGACCTTTGGCATGACCATCGAAACAACCTTCTTTGCGTGCGGTGTAGATGTTGTTGCGGATGATGACGACGTCGTCGAGGTGGCGGTAGTAGGCGGCGAGTTCCTCTTTGCTCATGCGGGCGAGCTTTAGACGCTCGCGGGCCACGTCGAGGCCGGGGGCTGTGGCGGTGGCGGGGATTTCGCCCGTGTT
>JALEMI010000017.1 GCA_022768325.1 Bacteroidales bacterium | reverse complement strand
CACAAGTCGAACACTCCAGACACAGGTCGCTACATAATTTCTTGGTCAATATGATGAGTGCCATATCCGCATATTGTCTGTTTCCCAAGAAACCTTCAATTAGGTTAGAGCCTGTCAGTGACACGGAGTCTTGTCGGCAATTGTGCTTGTTCTGAATTCATCGAACTCACGTTAGCGAAAGAAGCTATATATGGGGTTTTTTCTTTATTTTCTTAGGTTGTGGAATTTAATTCGATAGGCAAACCCGTCCGCATCCGCATACGGGTAGGCGGTATGGAACATTCGTCACTCGACACTCTGAAAAAGGATGTTGAGCACTTCGACGTCTTCGACGTTTTTCACCTCATAAAGAACAAGTCTCTTTTCCGCTGGCTGACACAGATTGGGGAGGAGGAAGTCCTGCAAAACCTATCCGCCATAAACATTCAAAACTACGACAACCCCTCTACCGAGGAGACCGAAAAACTATGCAAGTGCTTTGGCATTAACGACTGGAAGGCACAAATAGAGCAGCTCGTAGCCAAGCACGAAAAAAACGGCGAAAAAGATGCCCTCATCCGGGCTCTCAAAATGGGTGCCCAATATCCTAACTATGCCTATAAGCTCGGCAAGTTGTATTACAACGAGCATTCGTATGCCGATGCCATTCCGCATTTCAAGACTGCAGCCGACAACCAGTACGAGGACTCAAAATTCCTTGCAGCCTTCTGCTACTACAAAACCGAAAGATACCGTGATGCCATAAGCTACTACGACCAAATAGTCTCTCGTACGGGAGGCACAGACTCTTTCAGTGGCGAAGCCCTCTACTGCTATGCCAAGGCTATTGAACAGGTGTCTCCTAACGACCCGAGAGTAAAGGAGTATCAGAAAAAGAGTGCGGAAAGAGGGTATAAACTGGCGGATGCTGATACTGAACCTGCGGATGCTGATACTGAACCTAATGTAAACACCAGCGGTCGAAGTCCACGAGAGCTGTACGAAAGTGGCTGTCAATGGTATCGGTCTCAGAATTACAAAAAGGCTCTTTTTTATTTTGAGAAAGCGATACCTTACAGTGATTCGTTAAAATTCGCCGGCAACTGCTCATATAAGTTAGGGCAATACAAAGAGGCATTGGTATATTACAACCGATACATAAGGGATCATGGCCAAAATTTCACGCACGACGAGTTGCGCCAATATAAATATTGCTTAACGCATAGTTGGGGTGAAAATTAGAAAACTCGGTCTCTTTTGCACCGTTGTTATAATCCCAGCCATGACCATTTAGGCGAGTTAATACTATGTACCAACCCGATTTGTTGACACACATTTTATGGCACAACTTACCAAGCGGCAAGACACCGCTTCTCCCGTAGTCTCTGACTTACAAAAGATGATTGATGTCAACCTGCCAATCATCTACATCCATAACTTCGACTTTGTACGTGTTGACGAAATTGTCAAGAAAGCCATTGGCGACGCTCTGGTGACGGAATGGAACCCTGCGACGGGTCTCACCAACTTCAAGACCAAAGCCGAACGAGGAAACGGATGCAGCCAACCGCTTGTAGAATTTCTCCGCGACGAATATTCTGAGGAAATCCCTGAGGGCGAGCCTGTCAAGCAGAAGTTCATTGTCCTCCGCGAGATTCAAGGCCTCATTGACGACCATGCCATCAAGACCCTCCTCGCCCTAATGTCGCAGCGCAAGCTCTACGACTACAAATATGAGAAGACGGTAATAATCATCTCCTCCGTCGTCAAAGTGCCCGACGAGATTAAACCCTACGTCTCGCACCTCGAAATCCCCCTGCCCGACAACGACGAGATAAACGTCCTCATCGACAACCACATCGACCTGAACAAGTACGACCAGTTTCAAGACGAGGACCGGCAGAAGCTGATGCCATCGCTCACGGGCATGTCGCCCTACGAGATAGACCGGATGCTCGACTTGGCCATGAGCAGCAACGGCACACTGAGTGCCGACGACAAGGAGATGATTCTCCGCCAAAAGAAGCAGATGGTCCGCCAGTCGGGCATCTTGGAGCTTGTGGACACGCCTGCCAGCATCTCTGAGGTGGGCGGCCTCGACACACTAAAGAAGTACATACAGAACAAGGCCAAGATTTTCGCCAACCTCGGTGCCGCCAAGGCCCGCGGCGTATGCGTCCCGAAGGGTGTCTTCCTTGTCGGAATGCCCGGCAGCGGCAAGTCGCTCTGCGCCAAGGCATCCGCCAAGCTTTTCGAGGCTCCGCTGCTGAAGATGGACATGGGCAGCATGATGGGCAAATACGTCGGCGAGAGTGAATCGCGCCTGCGCAACGCCATCAAGATTGCCGAGGCCTCGGCTCCATGCGTCCTCTGGATAGACGAGATTGAGAAAGCCTTCTCGGGCGTAGGCGGCAACAACGACATCCTCACCCGTATGTTCGGCTATTTCCTCACATGGATGCAGGACAAGGAGAGCCCCGTCTACGTGATTGCCACTGCCAACAATGCCGCGTCGCTTCCTCCAGAACTGAAACGCAAGGGACGTTTTGACGAGATTTTCTGCATCAGCCTCCCCACCGAGGCCGAGCGGGCCAAGATTTTCGAAGTCCACCTCAATAAGAAAAAGAGGACCGTCACGAGCCTCAAATTTTCACAAGACAACTATACGCATTTAGCCAAGATTTCGGAAGGCTTCAACGGTGCGGACATCGAGTCGGTGGTCAACGACACCTTCGAGCGTTGCTTCATCAATGACACCCCCGTGACGATCAAGGAACTTGAGACCACCGTCCAAGAGACGGTCAGCATCTCTAAGTCTTGCGCCAAACAAATCGACGCCATGAAGAAGACTTTCAGCGAGAGCAGCTTCAAGGACGCCACGACGGGCAAGATTTCTACAGCGAGATAGAGTGGGATAATTCGGCACTCGGCTCGCACAGACCTACCTCCACGTTTTCCCCTGTTCCCTGCGGTTCGCCAATCGCAGGGAGCAGGGGAAAAACATTGCCAACCAAATGCTTATATTTGTAAACAAAAGGAGGCAACCATGAAATTCCCCATTGGCATACAGACTTTCGAGGAGGTGATTGGCGAAGGATACGTCTACGTCGACAAGACCGACATGGTCTATTCCCTCGCCACGGAGGGCAAGATTTATTTCCTCGGACGCCCGCGCCGCTTCGGCAAGAGCCTTCTCCTCTCGACCCTCGAGAGCTACTTCCTCGGCAAAAGAGAGCTCTTCAAGGGGCTAAAAATCGATTCCCTTGAAAAGGAGTGGAAGACGTATCCCGTCTTTCACATGGACTTCAACGGCCTGGATTACACAGACTCAAACACTCTGCACAAAAAACTGAACACCTTCTTTTCTGACTACGAAGCAGTCTATGGCACGGACGAGCGAGACATGACAATTGGAGACCGTTTCGCAAAGCTGCTGCATAGGGCTCACGAAAAGACTGGACAGAAGTGCGTCGTTCTAATTGACGAATATGACAAGCCGATGCTCGATGTCATGGAGACCAAACGGACAGTCTCCATCGACGGCGACGCTATGTCTTTAGAGGAATATAACCGTGAAATTCTCCGTGCCTTCTACTCCACATTCAAGGCCGCCGACCGCGACCTCAAGTTCGTCTTCCTCACGGGCATAACCAAGTTCTCGCAAGTCAGCATCTTCAGCGGGCTCAACCAGATAAGGGACATCTCGATGCTCCGCAAGTATGGGACAATATGCGGCATCACGGAGCAAGAGATAGACACCTACTTCAGGGAGCAGGTAGCCGAAATGGCCCAACAGAACAACTGCACATACGACGAGATGCGCGAGGCTCTCCGCAAACAGTACGACGGCTACCATTTTAGTGAGAACTCCGTAGGCGTATACAACCCATACAGCTTACTCAACGCATTGAGCGACGGCAGTTTATACGACTATTGGTTCGCCACTGGCACTCCCACAGTCCTGGACCGGATGCTGTCCAACAGCGACCTCGACATCGACGAGATTATCGCCGGCTCATACGCCCGCGACCAGTTCATGGACTACCGAGCCAACAGCCATCAGCTACTCCCCCTCTTCTACCAGAGCGGATACTTGACAATCAAGGAGTTCGACCCCGACATGCGCACATTCAAGCTCGACTTCCCGAACGACGAGGTCAAGAAAGGCTTCCTCACGATGGTGGCCAACAGCTTCATGAGGGGACGCAATGACTCGGGCAGCGTGGTCCGCAATCTCGTCATGTCGCTCAAACGTTGCGACCTCGACGCTTTCCGCGAGTGCTTCGACACCTTCCTCGCCAGCATCCCATACGACGTGAGGCGCAAGTCCAACGAGCGGGAGCGGGAACGGGACTTCACATACACCCTATACCTCATCTTCCGAATTGCCAGC
>JALEMI010000111.1 GCA_022768325.1 Bacteroidales bacterium | reverse complement strand
CCGCCGCTCCTTGCGCACTTGATTTGGAGCTTGGTCTCGCTGTTAACTTTCTTGGTCTCGATGGTGTAGCTGTCGGGCTTCTGGTCGTAGGAAGCGTCTTCGCCGTCGGCGTAGATGGTTGCGGTGTATTCAACGCCTGGGTCGAGGAAGGAGAAGTCGACAGTGGCTGTGCGCTCGTCCTCGTTGGTGATGGAGCCTACGTACCAGTTCTCGCCGCCCTTCTCTTTGCGGGCGATGGTGATGTAGTGGCCCGGCTCAGCTTCGAGGTAAACGCTCTTCTGCCAGTCGATGGCTACGTCCTTGATGAATTGGAATGCGTCGGCATACTTTTCGTAGCTCTCGACAACGTCGGCAGCCATTTGGAGGGGGCTGTACATGGTGACGTAGAGTGCGAGCTGCTTGCAGAGGGTGGTGTTGACGGTGCTGTGGTCGGTGTTGTCGAGGAAGCTCATGCGGGTGTCGAGGATACCCGGGGTGTAGTCCATCGGGCCGCCCTGAAGACGCGTGAAGGGGAGGATGCAGGTGTGGTGAGGGCGGTTGCCGCCGAAAGACTCATACTCTGTGCCGCGTGCGCTCTCGTTGCCGATGAGGTTGGGGTAGGTGCGGCAGAGGCCTGTGGGGCGGACGGCCTCATGACCGTTGACGCAAATCTTGTATTGAGCAGCCTTCTTGACGGCGTAGAGGTAGTGGTTGACGGCCCACTGGCCATAGTGATGCTCGCCAGGGGTGACGATGGGGCCAACGTATCCGCTCTTGACGGCGTTGTAGCCGTTGTCGACCATGAACTGGTAGGCGGCATCCATGTGACGCTCGTAGTTGCGGATTGAGCCAGAGGTCTCGTGGTGCATCATGAGGCGGATGCCTTTGCTCTTGGCGTAGGCGTTGAGAGCCTTAACGTCGAAGTCGGGGTATGGGGTGACGAAGTCGAAGACGTAGTCCTTCTGATGTCCGAACCAGTCTTCCCAGCCGATGTTCCAACCCTCGATGAGGAGCTGGTCCATGCCATTGGCAGCGGCGAAGTCGATGTATTTGCGGACGTGCTCATTGTTTGCGGCGTGCTTGCCGTGGGGCTTAGCCTTAGAGTAGTCGTCGGTTGCGATGTGGATGCTGTTGAAGTCGTCGGTGTAGCTCCACGAGCTCTTGTTCGTAATCATCTCCCACCAAACGCCCATGTACTTGACGGGCTTAATCCAGCTGACATCCTCATAGGCGCAAGGCTCGTTGAGGTTGAGGATGAGGCGCGAAGCGAGGGTCTTGCAAGCGTTGTCGGTCACCATGACGGTGCGCCAAGGCGTGTTGAAAGGCGATTGGCAACGAGCCATCTCGCCAACGGCGTTGGGCGTGAGGGCGGACTTGAAGACGAAGTTCTTGTCGTCGAGGTCGAGGTTCATGCAGGAGTAGTCTACAAGAGCGGCCTCGTGGATGTTGATGTAAAGGCCTTCGTCGGTCTTCATCTGTACGGAGGTCTGAACGGCCGTGGGCGATACGGCGCACTGGCTTGAGTTCTCCTGGCGAGCGGCTGGCGCGAGGGCGCGGATTTGGCTGAGGCGGCTCTCGGTGTAGTCGTACTCCTGAGTGTCGTAGTCGCCACTAATCCACCATGCCGTGTGGTCGCCCGTCATGGCGAACTCGGTGAGCTCGTCCATTACGACGAAGTAGGGGAGGGTCTTCTGGTCGGGGAAGAAGTAGCGGAAGCCGATACCGTCGTTGTAGACGCGGAAGACGAGGCCCAGCTTGCGGTCGGTCGAAGGCTGGTTGAGGCTGACATTCAGCTCGTTGTAGTTGTTGCGAATCTCGCTCTCCTCGCCCCATACGGGAGTCCACGTCTCGTCTTTAGAGCTGGTGTTCTTGTCGACGATGGTGAAGCCGCGGCTGAAGTCGCCTTCTTTGAGTTTGAGGCCGAGGCGTGAAGGCTTGACTACAACCTTGTCGCCAAAGGTGAGCTGATATGCTGGGACGCTGTCGGCTGTAAGTCCGAAGGTTACCTTGACGTTGTTGTCGGGCGATGTCAGTTCGAGGGTCTCGCCGGCGAAGGCGACGCCAGCCGCTGCCGGCGCCTGCTTGGGCCCTGAGCAGCCCGTTAGAGCCAGTGCGGCAAATCCCACACACGTGGCTATAAATTCCAATGCGTTTTTCCTGTTCATTTTTTGTAGTAATGCTTTGTTGTGAATCGTTGTCTATTCTATTGGTAGGGAGTTTTTGTTACTTCATGTTGATGACCATTGCCGTGCGGGCTTTGACGGTAATCTTGCCATTTGCGTCGACGGCATTGCCTGTCGTGATGTCCGTTCCGACCAGGTGGGCGTTGGGTATTTGGTTGTAACGCTCGAGCGAAATCTCGCGGTCCTCTTTGGCGAGGTTGAGGATTGTCATGACCTGTTGGCGTGTCGTGGCGTCGTAGCGGAAGAAGGTGTAGACGTTGCCCTCGGTGGTGTATTGCGTCATTGAGCCGCGGCGGATGGCCATGCTCTTTTGGCGGAAGTTGAAGAGGCGGGCAATGTAGTCGTACATGGCCTTAGGAGCGGCGGGCATCTGCGTGAAGTAGTTGATGGTGTCGTTGGCCCAACCGCCAGGGAAGTCGCCGCGGATATTGGCGTGACCGTCGTTGCCGTTGCCCTTCATGAGGGCCTCAGTGCCGTAGTAGAGCTGAGGGATGCCGCGCGCCGTGGCGAGGAGAGCCATTGCCATGCGGAGGGCGTCCTCGTCGTCCTGGAGCTTTGTCAGGAGGCGGCCCGTATCGTGGTTCTCGCCGAAGATGAGGATGTTCATCGGGTCGGGATAGACGAGGTCGTTGGCAAAGCTGTCGTAGAGGCGGTTTGCGCCGTCGCCCCAACCCTCGCCCTCACCGAAGGCGCGAATCATGGCCTCTTGGAGGGGGAAGTCCATGATTGTAGGGAGGCCGCTGTCTTCGATGCCATTGGCCTTGCCGAAGCCCTTTTGCCAAGGGGCGAGCTTGGCAGCCTCGGAAATCCAGCACTCGCCGACGATGTTGAAGAAGGGATACTCGCTCTTGAGCCTGTCGCACCACTCGGCCATGGCCTTGACGTCGGAGTAGGGGTAGGTGTCTTGACGGATGCCGTCGAGGTCCGCCATCTCAACCCACCATATCGAGCTCTGAATGAGGTAGTTCCTGACGAGCGGATTGGTGAGGTTCATGTCCGCCATGGTGCTGTCGAACCAGCCTTTGAGAGCCAGGTCGAGGTCGGCTTGCGAAGCGTGAGGGTCGTTGATGATGGAGAGGCGGTAGTTGCTGCGGACAAAAATCTCGTTGCCGTCCTTGTCATACCACTTGTTGAGCCAGTCTTTGGCGGGGAGGTCTTTCATCCACCAATAGCCCGTGCCGCAGTGGTTGAAGACCATGTCCATGACGTGCTTCATGCCCCTCTTGTGCAGCTCGGCTGTGAGGTTCTTGAAGTCGTCGAGCGAGCCGAAGCGCGGGTCAATCTCGTAGAAATTGGTGATGGCGTAGCCGTGGTATGAGGACTGCGGCATATCGTTGGTCATGACGGGCGTCATCCAGAGCGTCGTCATGCCGAGATTCTTGATGTAGTCGAGGTGTTCAATTACGCCCTTGAGGTCGCCGCCGTGGCGGCCGTAAGGCTCGTTGCGATTGGCCTTCTCGGTTGTGCCGGTTGTGGAGTCGTTGTTGGGGTCGGCATTGGCGAAGCGGTCGGGCATGAGGAGGAAAAAGGCGTCGTCTGAGGAGAAGCCGATACGTTTCGCGGAGTCTTTGCGCCTGTTGAGGAGCGGATACTTGACGTTGATGGTCTTGTCTCCGGACTTGAGGGCTATGGTCTTGTCTCCGGCGTTGGCTTTCTTGCCAATGGAGAGCGTAACGAAGAGGTAGTTAGGGTTGTCGGTACGTGTGACATTGGTTATTTCGATACCTTTCTCGTCGATTGAAGGCTCGAAATTGGCAATGTCCGTGGCGTGGAGCATCAGCTGAACGTCGGGGTTCTTCATCCCGACCCACCAGTTTGCTGGCTCAATCTTGACATCTTGCGCCCAGGCGGCAGAAGCCGTGAGCAATGCGACGAGTGTCGTCGCCATTAACCGTTTCATTGTCTGATAGAGTATGTTCAAGTTCAGTTTATTTCTTGATGAGCCTTACGGCTAAAGCTCCGCAGATGAGCAGAGAGCCGGCTACAATCATCATGGCCGGTTGGCTACCGCCAACGATGTTGAGAACAGCTCCGCCGAGAAGTGCGGCAATGATTTGCGGCAGGCAAATCGTGCAGTTGAAGAGGCCGAGGTAAGCGCCCATGTTGGGCGTACCCTCAAGGGCGTTGGTCAAGAACGTGAAGGGCAGGGCCAACATGGCGGCCCAGGCGGGCCCGATGAGCAGGAGGCTGAGCATCATGATGTATTGGTCCTTCACGAAGAAGAGGGAGATGAAGCCGACGGCTCCAATGAGGAGGCTCGTGACGTAGGCCACCATGGGGTTCTTAAACCGCGGGATGATGGCGGCCCAGACAACCGACCCGAGGGCCTGGATTGCGTAGAGGATGCCGACCCAGTTGCCGGCCTCCTGATACTCTGCCGACGCGGCGTTGGTTGTTCCCCAGGCATTGTCGGCCACGGCGCCGGGCAGGTAGGTCCACATATAGAGGAAGCAGGCCCAGCAGAAGAATTGCACAAGTCCGACGGTCCAGAACGTCTTGGGCGCATGGATGAGGAGCTTGACAATGTTGTTGCTCTCGCCGCTCGACTTGCCGTCGCCCTTGCTCTCGATGCCGTGGAAGGCGCGATACTCGGCGGGAGGCATCTCCTTGACCCGTACAAAGGTGTAGACGACGCAGCAGACGATGATGAAGGCCGCGGCGTAGAAGGAGAAGACGACCGTAGGCGGGATGACACCCTCGTCGGCCACATTCTCAATACCGATAAACGCCAGGACGAAGGGGAAGACAAAGCCCACGATGCTGCCGGCATTGCAGAGGAAGCTCTGGATGCTGTAAGCCAATGTCTTCTGCCGCTCGGTGACCATGTCTCCGACGAGCATCTTGAAGGGCTGCATGGCAGTGTTGATCGACGTGTCCATGAGCATCAGCATGACGAGGCCGAAAAGCATGGCCGACGACGCCGTGAGGCCTATGTTTCCAGAGTTTGGCAATAAGCAAAGAACGAGGACGGCCACAATTGCGCCCACAATGAGGTACGGAATCCGTCGGCCAAGTCGGCACCACGTACGGTCTGATGCCACGCCGACAATGGGTTGGACTATCATGCCCATAAGGGGCGGGAGAATCCAGAAGTAGCTCAAACTGTGGGGGTCAGCACCAAGGGTTGAGAAGATTCGGCTGACGTTGGCGCTCTGGAGAGCGTAGGCAATTTGTACCCCGAAGAATCCGAAGCTGAGGTCGGTCAGCTGGCGGAACGATAAATTACGCGTATTGTCCATAAAACTCTGTTTAAGGCGGCCGGCTTGTGTCAAAAACGTCATTGTCTGACCATTGCCGTTATCCATATAGCGTAAATTTACGTTTACAAATCTAAATCTAATAGCCATCGTGACAAAATTTGCTAATTTGCACGGAAGGGGCTGAGGAGCTTGAAAACCGCGCAGAAACGGCTTTTCAAACGTTTGCGGACAAGGTTTGGGAGGGGTGAATTTTTGCTAAAAATTTTTGAGGACCGTCTTTGCAAACGATTTCGGAAAAAGGAGTTTTTTAACGTTTAAATCGGGCCCTGATGCCGAAAAAAGCCATTCGCCGAAAGAAATGGGCAGTGTGTCGAAAGAAGAGGCGCGGGGTGGGGAGGAATGGCGATATTTGGGGCATGAAAAACGGAATTATGCGATTGAGCCTGCGGGCGTGGCACGTCAAGGTCTTCTTGTGGCTGTGGGTGGTCTTCTACCCCTTGGCGGAGGACATGATCAGAGGCGGAGTGATTGAGTGGAGCGAGGTCTTCGGGCGGTGGATCCTCATTCTCCCGTTCCTGGTGCTTTTCCTCCTTTTTGATTTGCTCATTGTGCCGCGGCTTATTGAGCGGAAGCACGTGGGGCTGTATGTGGGCATGACGTTCACCATGTTGACGGCCTTTGTGGCGTTCAGGTATTTCCAGACGAGCGGGCGTTTCGACCGGATGATGCCTGACCCGCCAGTGGAGACTATGTCCGCACCCGAGGAGCTTGGGCCTGAGCCCGACGAGAATCTCTTCCGCCACGCCATGCCCGACCGAGCCGAGCCGCGACATCGCCGCAAGCCGCGACATGAGCCCGAGGCGCATGGCCCGTTGGAGGGGTCTAAGCCCGTAGTGCCCTACGTCATGGACGGCGTGATTGCATTCCTCATGTTGGGCTTCGACCTTACCGTGGCCCTCTTTTTCCAGATGAGGAAGGAGCGCGAGAAGATGAGCGAGATGGAGAAGGCAAACCTCCAAAACGAGATACGCTATCTACGCGCGCAGTTGGAGCCCCACTTCCTTATGAATATGCTCAACAATATTCACGGCATGATTGAGGTAGACCCCGCCAAGG
The DNA here is from genome assembly GCA_022768325.1 of Bacteroidales bacterium. Lineage (GTDB taxonomy): Bacteria > Bacteroidota > Bacteroidia > Bacteroidales > Marinilabiliaceae > W3P20-009. The sequence goes on along the minus strand of JALEMI010000111.1, from coordinate 3,822 downwards.
CGCAAGAGATGGTCATAAACTTCTCAAAACTAATGCGCTACGCCCTCTATGACGCGGGAGGCCAGGTGGTCCCATTGTCTCACGAGGCGACGTTTGTCGACAACTATATCGCCATCATGCGTCAGCGGTTCTCAAACCGAAAGGTCGACATCCGCATCTCGATGCCCGAGTTTATCCCAGACCGTCTGATGGTCCCGCCCATGTTGTTCATCGTCTTCATTGAGAACGCGTTCAAGCATGGCGTGAGCTATCGGCAGGAGTCGTTTGTGGAGGTGTCGCTCACCGTCATGTCCGACGGACGTGTCCGCTTCACGTGCGCCAATAGTGTCGTCGCGGGGCGGGCGTCGGGGGCTGAGACGGGGCGCGGCATAGGTCTTCAGAACGTCCGCAAGAGGCTGGACCTGCTTTTCGGGACGGACTACGACCTTCAGATTTCCGAAGATTTGGTAACTTACAGTGTTTCACTTGAAATACCGACCTCGACCAATGAGAAGAGTCCGTTGCATAGCTGTTGACGACGAGCCGATAGCCCTCGAAAAGCTGAAGAGCTACATTGCGAAGATGCCCACCCTGGAGCTTGTCGCCGCGTGCGAAGATGCCATTGAGGCATTGGCCATGCTTGGCGACGAGGGTGCGGACGCTGTGTTTATTGACATCAATATGCCCGACGTCAATGGGTTGGACTTTGTGGCGTCGTTGCCACGTAAGCCCATCGTTGTCTTCGTGACGGCCTATGCGCAGTATGCGGCCGAGAGTTTCCGCGTCGCGCCGGTGGACTATCTGCTTAAGCCGTATGGCTTTGCCGAGTTCCAACGCGCCGCGGGGAGGGTGGTGCGCCAGTTTGAGCTGGAGAATAAGGCCGAGGCCCCGGCTACGGAGGTAGGCTCGCTCTACGTGAAGGTGGACTATCGCTACGTGCGTGTCGAGCTGAAGGAGATACGCTATATTGAGGGGATGAGCGACTACCTCCGCATCTACATGGTGGGCGAGAGCCGCCCCTTAATCACCCATACGACGTTTAGGCAAATTGCCGATTACCTCTCGCCCAATTTCTTGCAAGTCCACAAATCGTATGTCGTCAATATGGACCAAGTGCGTGAGATTCAGCGCATGAGGATTGTCATGGACAGCGACACCCTAATCCCCGTCAGCGACAGCTATAAGGACGCCTTCACGGCCTATTTGACGAGCCGCACCATAGGAAAACGGAAATAGATTTGCCCTTTAGCCTAAGTTTTCGGCCTTTTCGTCGAACGCTTTTGCCGTGGACGCTTGTCGACAATACATTTGTAAAAAAGGACCAAACACACCCCCTATATAAATATGAACAGAAAAATGCTTTTCATCAACCTCCTGTGCGCCATTGCGCTCGGAGGATGCTCATCGGACTCCGACGACGACAACCAGACAACGGGTGGCGGCTCGTCGCCCGACGTTGAGACACCAATCACCGACCCGTCCTCCGACACAAGCGCAGACGCGACGACGGATTTTGAGGTCTCGTGGGACATCTTCGCCGACGCGGACATTGCCGATACGCCAGACACGCCCGCCACGGACGACGAGGCCGAGGATTTCATTGAGAACTCCTCTTTCCCGACGACAATCAGCATTGCCTACGACGGCACGTCGGCCACCGTGACGGGCGAGGCCGAGGGCGTATCCGTAGCCGTTGACGGCGGTCATGTGGTGGTGACCTCCACGGCCAAGGGCATCGAGCTTGCGCTGAGCGGCGAGGCTACAGACGGCTCGCTAAAGGTTTACAGCGAGAAGAAATTCAAGATCAGCCTCAACGGCGTGAGCCTGACCAGCCAAAGCGGTGCGGCCATCAACATCCAGAGCAAGAAACGCATCTTCGTATGCGTCGCCGATGGCACGGAGAACACCCTGACCGACGCGGCGGACTACACCAACGACGTCTACGACGAGGACCAGAAGGCCGCCCTCTTCAGCGAGGGGCAGCTCATCTTCTGCGGCAGTGGCAGCCTGAACGTCAGCGCCAACCACAAACACGCCATTTGCTCAGACGACTACGTTGTTGTCCATAGCGGCGTACGCCTTACCGTCTCCAAGGCTCCGAAAGACGCCATCCACACGAACGGTAACTTTGTCATGGGCGGCGGCCTTGTGTGCCTCACGACCTCGGGCGACGGCATCGAGTGCGAAGAGGGTGGGGTGGACATCCGCGGCGGATTGCTGAAGGTCATGACCGACGGCGTGGCGGCCAAGGGCCTCAAGGCGACGACGGACATTGCCATCTCGGGCGGTCAGGTTGTCGTAGTCACGACAGGCGCGGCTGAGTACGATGCCGACGAGAACGACATCAGCTCGTCGGCCGCCGTGAAGACGGACGGCAACCTGAGCATCGCCAACGCCGAAGTGGCTCTAAAAAGCACGGGCCTCGGCGGCAAGGGCGTGAATGTAGACGGCGAATTCCTAATCTCCTCGGGCGAGCTGAGGGTAATAACGACGGGAAGCCAATACGTGGTGAGCAATGACGTAGACTCGTCGCCCAAAGGCATTAAAGCCGAAGGCCCGCTGACCATTGAGGGCGGAACGGTCATGGTACGCGCCACGGGCTGCGAGGGCAGCGAAGGCATAGAGAGCAAAGACGCCGTCACAATAAGCGGAGGCACGGTCGTTGTCTACACGGCCGACGACTGCATCAATGCCACGAACCACATCGAAATTTCGGGCGGCATCATCTACTGCTACGGCACGGGCAACGACGCCATCGACTCCAACGGGACGCTGACCATATCTGGCGGCACGGTCGTGGCCATAGGCACCGACGCGCCCGAGGCCGGCTTCGATTGTGACGAGAACACATTCACCATCACGGGCGGCACAATACTCGGCATTGGCGGCTCAACAAGTCGCCCTACGGCCAGCGTCTCCACCCAGCCCTCCGTAATCTACGGCGGCACCCTCTCCAAGGGGCAGCTCCTGACCATTGCGGCGTCGGACGGCAGCCACGTCATGACCTACACCATTCCCGTGTCCTTCTCCAGCCCTACAATCTTGTTCAGCTCGCCATCCCTTACGCAGGGGCAGAGCTACGCTCTCTATACGGGCGGCGAGGTCAGCGGCGGCACGGCGTTCCAAGGTCTCGTGACTGGCGCATCGTACGTTGCCGGCACGTCGGTCAGCTCCTTCACCATCAGCTCTATGCTGACCACCGTCGGCCAGACGGGGGGGAATCAGCCGGGCGGCGGGCCTGGCGGTCGCAAATAATTGAGTACCCCCCCACACATAGAGTGAGGCCCGACGCGAGAGAATCACGTCGGGCCTCGTTGTTTCCTCTTTGGGAGGCTGACCTATCTGGAGGTGCTGTTACGCTCTTTCACCTTGGGCTCGAGAACCTTGGAGAGGGGGCGGCTCACTACGAGTCCGCTCTCAATCTGGTCAATGAGAAGCCTCATGGCCTGCCGACCAATCTCGTAGCCGTTCTGCTCGACGCTTGTGAGGCTTGGCTCTATGATGTCGGCCGACGGTTCGTTGCCGAAGCCAACGACCTCTACTTCGTCGGGAATCTTCCGCCCCATGCTTTTGAGAATTTTTATTGCCTCAATGGCAGTGCCGTCGTTTATGGCGAAAATGCCGTCGATGTCCTTGGCCATGGCGATGAACTCGTCACGCCGCTCACGGAGCTTCGCGGGCGTGTCGGTCTCGAAGATTAGTGTCTCGTCCTTCTCAATTCCGGCATCGAGAAGGGCTGAGAGGTACCCCTCAACGCGGAGGTCGCTCACCAGTAGGCCTCGCTCGCCGCATAGGATTGCGATGCGCCGCCGTCCGTGCTTTGTCATGAGGCTTACAGCCGAA
>JALEMI010000088.1 GCA_022768325.1 Bacteroidales bacterium | reverse complement strand
GCGGAAAAGATTGCGGAAAAGATTGCGGAAAAGATTGCGGAAAAGATTGCGGAAAAGATTGCGGAAAAGATTGCGGAAAAGATTGCGGAAAAGAACTTGAAAACCCCATTTCGTGGACAATAGGAAAAGCTCATTGCCCCCCAAACCCCACCACCATGTACACCCCACCATTCAGAATAACCTCCAAAATCCTCAATCTTGTGGCCGAGATTGCCGCCAAGATTGAGCGTTACGCCATACTTTTGGAAAACGATACCGAGCTGCGGCTGCGCAAAGCCAACCGCATCAAGACCATCCACTCGTCGCTCGCCATCGAGGGCAACGCGATGACCGAGGGGCAGGTGCGCGACATCATCAACGGCAAGAGCGTCGTGGCCCCACTGCGTGAGATACAGGAGGTGAAGAACGCCATTGCCACATACGACCTCTTCCCCGCGCTCAACCCTTTTGACGCCCACGACCTGCTCCGCGCCCACAGCACGATGATGATGGGCTTGGTGGATACGGCAGGGCGGTGGCGCAATGGCGGCGCCGGCGTATTTGGCGAGCACGGATGCGTCCACAAGGCTCCCCCCGCCGAGCGTGTGCCGGCCTTGATGGCGGACCTCTTCGAGTGGCTGAAAACGTCGGACGACCATCTGCTAATCCGCTCGTGCGTCTTCCATTACGAGTTTGAGTTCATCCACCCGTTCTTGGACGGGAACGGACGCACGGGCCGCCTGTGGCAGTCGGTCATTCTCTCACAGCTCCACCCGCTCTTTGCGCATCTGCCCGTTGAGAACATGGTCTACTCAAACCAGCAGGCCTATTATGACGCCATAGCCGCCTCGACGGCGGCGGGAGAGTCTACGCCATTCATCGAGTTTATGCTGGGCGAGATTCTCACTACGCTCACTGCGCATCAGGGCGAAGAGCGGACAGACGTGGATGTCAATTCATCTCCTCTGGAGAAAAAGTTCGGTATATTATTCGGAAATCAGTTCGGTATAAAGTTCGGTATAAAGTTCGGTGATAACGATATGCGCGTATTGCTTTTGCTGAACTCCAATCCGACATTTTCCTCTCAGAGGGTAGCCGACAGATTGGATATTTCCAAACGAGCCGTGGAAAAGATAATTAAACGCTTGCGCGAGAGCAACGTACTCGAGCGCATCGGCAGCAACAAGTCCGGCTATTGGAAGATTAATCGCTTAGACGAGAAAGGAGAATAGTTATGAAAGTTGATAAGACGAAGTGGGAGAAGAAGACTTTGGGAGAGATATGTTCCATCAAAAGGGGAGCTTCTCCACGTCCGATAAAAAAATTTATCACTGATGCTCAAGAAGGAGTAAATTGGATTAAAATCGGCGATACGGGAGAGTCAAAATATATATCATCATGTAAGGAGAGAATAATCCCAGAGGGTGTATCTAAATCCCGATTTGTCCGCAAAGGTGATTTATTATTATCAAACTCAATGTCATTTGGACACCCATACATCCTTAATGTTGACGGATGTATTCATGACGGATGGCTTGTTTTAGAAAAGCCCACTTCTTTTGACACGAACTTCATGTATTATCTTCTTAGCTCAGATAAAACGTATAAGGAGTTTTCAAAAAGAGCAAAAGGGGCTGTTGTGAACAACTTAAACATAGAACTTGTTTCTTCCGTTTTAGTATCATACCCCCCTCTTTCCGAACAAAGTGCCATCGCCTCCGAGCTTGACAACCTCCAGACCGTCATCGACGGCTACAAGGCCCAACTTGCTGACCTTGATGCGCTCGCGCAGTCGGTGTTCCTTGAGATGTTTGGGGATCCGGTGGGAAATCCGAAGGGGTGGGAATGCTATCGTTTAGATTCAATTTGCAAGACCACGGCAGGTGGGACTCCATCAAAAAGCAAAACGGAGAATTACAGTAATGGCACAATTAATTGGTTGCGGAGCGGTGAAGTAAACAAACATTACATAATCTCGACAGAGCTAAAGATCTCAAATATTGGCTTGAATAATTCATCTGCCAAGGTATTACCCCCGAACACAGTCGTCGTCGCAATGTACGGTGCAACTGCGGGTCAAGTTGGTATTTTAAAAATTGAATCATCAACAAACCAGGCGGTCTGTGGAATACTACCCTCTTCATCCATCAGTCATGAGTACTTGTACTTCACGATACTTCTTCTAAACACTGAAATTGTTAAGCAGGCAGAAGGAGTGGCACAGCCTAACATCTCGCAAGGAATTATCAAAGCATTAAATATCCCCCTCCCTCCCCTCCCCCTCCAAAACCAATTCGCATCTCGCGTGGAAGCCATCGAGAAGCAGAAGGAGCAAATCCGCCAACAGCTGAAAGACGCGGAGACGCTGATGGCGGAACGGATGCAATACTATTTCGGGTAGGCGACGGTTTTGCTACACGCTGTGTAGCAAATTGGAGACGACAAAGTAAGTCTAAGACATACAAGCACATACAGTCATGAGCAGAGAGATAGACGCGAAGCTAAGGGAAGCCGTCCTGCGATACGTCAACTCGGGGATAGAGCAACAGGTGGATTACGAAAAATTCTACCTCTATTCGCTAATCACCCACTCAACAGCCATTGAGGGGTCGACAGTTACGGAGGTGGAAAACCAACTGCTGTTTGACGAAGGCATTGTGGCCAAAGGACGCAGCCTCGTGGAGCAAATGATGAACCTGGACCTTAGAGACGCCTACCTTTGGGGTTTTGAATGGGTGAGGTCGGGCAAGCCCTATACCGTCGAGAGCTTGTGCCAGCTGTCGGCCAAGGTCATGCGGCGGACGGGTACGGAGTATTCCACCCTGGGCGGTACGTTCGACTCCTCCAAAGGGGACGTGCGGCTTTGCAATGTGAGCGCCGGCATAGGAGGCCGAAGCTATCTGCCATTCCAGAAAGTGCCTAAAGCCATGTCGGATTTCTGCATACGGCTGAACAACGAAATACAGTCTGCCGACAAGAACGACATCGCCGCCTGCTACCGCCTGAGCTTTGAAGCCCATTTCCGTTTGGTGACCATTCATCCGTGGGTGGACGGCAACGGACGCGCAACTCGCCTGCTTATGAATATGGTACAGAGGCAGTTGGGGCTAATTCCGTCAATCGTAACCAAAGAGGGGAAGGGGGCCTACATACAAGCGTTGATTGACAGCCGCGAACAGGAAGACAGCACGATTATTCAAGACCTGATGATGGCGCAACACATCGCCAATTTGGAAACCCGCATTTCGCAGTATCAACAAACCGCCGGAGATACCGTAAAATGATACCGTGAAAGATTTGCTACACGCTGTGTAGCAAATTGGAGACGACAAAGTAAGTCTAAGACTCACAAGCACATACAGTCATGAGCAAAGAGATAGATAGGAAAAGGCCAAAGGAGATTCTCATCGACAAAATGCAGGACTTTCTCCTTGAACTTGGCAAAGGCTTCTCGTTCGTCAAGCGGCAGTACCGAATCAGCACAGAGACAAGCCACTTCTACATCGACCTCGTTTTCTACAACTACATCTTGAAATGCTTCGTCCTCGTAGATCTAAAGGCCGCAAAACTGACGCACCAAGACGTTGGACAAATGGATATGTACGTCCGAATGTTTGACGACTTGAAAAAAGCGGCAGATGACAACCCGACAATAGGAATACTGATGTGTGCCGAGCGTGAAGAGACAGTAGTGAAATACTCCGTATTGGAGGGTTCAAAACAGCTTTTTGCAAGCAAATACATGCCATATCTTCCTACTGAGGACGAGCTGAAAAAAGAGCTCGAAAGGAGAAGTTCAAGCGAGGAGCCCCCAACACTTTAGTTCTGCTACACGCTGTGTAGCAAATTGCCGAAAAGAAGGTAAATTGAATATTTACAGACAGATACGGCAACGTTTTAAGAGTACACCACCAGCTCGTCAGATTTGCTACACGCTGCGTGGCAAATTGCCGAGGCAAGCAGAACGACGAAAAAAGGCAAAGAATGAAGACGTCTCGCGACCTTTTTGAATATAATTGCGAAAAGCATGAGGCGGCTACGCCCGTCCAGCATCAAAAAGACCACTCATGATGATCAAGAACCATATCGACGGCCAAAGCCAGAAAAAGGCCTACCAGCCCTACGAGAGCGGCCTGCTCAAGACGCTTGAACCCGGGAGCGTCAAGTGCCTGAGGCAGATTCACGCCTTCATCTTCGGCGGGCTGTACGACTTTGCCGGGCAGATACGGACCAAGAACATCGCCAAAGGCGGTTTCGCCTTTGCCAACAGCCTCTATCTGCCCACGACTTTGCAAACAATAGAGCGTATGCCCGAGACCTCGTTCGACGAGATTATGGACAAATATGTCGAGATGAACGTGGCGCACCCTTTCATGGAAGGCAACGGACGCAGTACGCGCATTTGGCTGGACATGATGCTCAAACGCTCTCTGAGGCAATACGTCGACTGGAGCCAAGTGGACAAGAACGAATGCCTGGAGGCCATGCGCGAAAGCGTTGCCGACAGCCGACGGATAAAGGAGCTGGTGCGCCCAGCCCTGACAACAAAGATTGACGACCGCGATATGTTCAAGAAAGGCATCGACTATTCATATTACTATGAGCAGGACTAACTGAAAACGAATAAGTTATGAGAAACTTCGACTTCATGAAGGGCCACGAGGGGTTGGAGACAATCCACGCCTATTGCGCCAATGCGGAAGAGTTCCAGTCCGCCAATCCCGAGTACTCGGCTTTGCAGGCTCGCCGCGCCCTGGAGGCAATGGTCAAGACCGTCTTCGCCATGAAACAGTGGTCCACGGGCGAACACGCCACGCTCTTCTCGCTCACGACCGACGAACGCTTTGTAGACTTCATTGGCAGTAGCGACCTGATAAGAGGGATACACTACGTGCGGAAGGTGGGCAACAACGCCGCCCACGATGGCAATATGCGCATTGGCCGACGCGAATCGTACTTCTCCGTCCTGAACCTCTACAACGTTGTAGGGTCCATCCTCGTCACATGGCGTATCATCGAGACGCTGCCCGCGTTCAACAAGAGCCTAATACCGACGTCCGCCACCAGGTCCTGCGCCTTGGAGGTCGCCTTGGAGGCCCAGCCCTCGCCCGATGAGACAACCCAAGCCGCCACAACCGCCGCCCAAGCCATTCGCACTCACGCGGAGGCAGCCCCCACCAAGCTGTCCGCCCAGCCCCTCGTAAGCGACCTTACGGAGGCCGAGACGCGCAAACTCTACATCGACCTCATGCTCCGCGAAGCCGGATGGACGGTGTTGGAGCACGAGGGGGAGATAGCCCCCAGCAAAGCGGGAATAGAGATTAAGGTGCAGGGCATGCCCAACGAGGCGGGCGTAGGCTATGCCGACTACGTCCTTTTCGATGCCAACGGCCTCCCCCTTGCCGTCGTCGAGGCCAAGAAAACGAGTGTAGACCCCGCCGTGGGCCGACATCAGGCGGAGCTATACGCCGAATGCCTCGCCCGGCAATATGGCTGCCCGATGCCCGTGATCTACTACACCAATGGCTTCGAGACCTACATAATTGACGGCATGGGCTACCCTTCGCGCGGCATCATGGGCTTCAACACCCTCGACGAGCTGCGCCTAATGATTAGCCAACGCAACCGAGGCGACATCAGCAATCTTGAAATTTCGGACAAGATAACCGACCGCAACTATCAGAAGCGCGTCATCGGGTCGGTCTGCCGCCACTTCAACGCCCGCCATCGGCGCGCCCTGCTCGTCATGGCCACAGGCACTGGCAAGACGCGCGTCAGCATCTCGCTCGTCGACGTCTTGGCCCGCAACGGATGGGTGAAAAACGTCCTCTTCCTGGCCGACCGCATCGAGCTCGTCAACCAGGCAAAGAAGAACTACACCAAGCTCTTGCCCGGCATGACGGTCAGCTCACTCCGCGAGAAGGATGTCGACCTCTCGGCGCGAATCGTCTTCTCGACATATCAGACGATGATAAACCACCTCGACAAAGACGCTAAGACATTCTCCGTCGGGCGTTTCGACCTCATCATAATCGACGAGGCGCACCGCAGCGTCTTTGGCAAGTATGGCGCCATATTCCAATACTTCGACAGCCTCCTGCTCGGCCTTACCGCCACGCCGCGCGACGAGGTGGACCGCTCCACCTACGAGCTCTTTGGAATGGAGCAAGGCGAGCCAACCGACAGCTACGAGTACGACGAGGCCGTGGCCGACGGCTACCTGACCCCTTTCCGCGCCATTGTCAACAAGTCGAAAATCATCAATGAGGGGATAAAAATTGAGCAGCTCTCCCCTGCGCAACGGGAGATACTCGCCAATCTTTTCGAATACGAGAAAATCAAGCGCGGGCTCGACCCGTACGAGGACTACAGCCGCGACATCAAACCCGAGGAAATCTTCAGTTACCTCTTCAACACCGACACCGTCGACCAGGTCCTGATGCGCATCATGACCGACGGCATCCGAGTGAAGGAGGGGACCATTGTCGGCAAGACAATCGTCTTCGCCCACAACCACGCGCACGCCGTGCTCATAGCCGAGCGTTTCGGGGCTCTCTATCCCGACTTGGGCGCGGACTTCTGCCGCGTGATAGACAATTATGAGAAATACTCGTCGGACCTCCTCGACCGTTTTTCCGACCCGGCTAAGATGCCGCAAATTGCCGTATCGGTCGATATGCTCGACACGGGCATCGACGTGCCGGAAGTCGTGAATCTCGTCTTCTTCAAGCCCATCCGGTCGAAGATTAAGTTTTTGCAAATGATGGGCCGAGGGACGCGCCTCTGCCCCAACCTCTTCGGGCCGGGGCAAGACAAACGGGAGTTCCTCGTCTTCGACTTCTACCAAAATTTCGAGTACTTCAAATATCACCACGACGGCTCGATGCCGATGCAATCGCAGTCCATTGTCAGCCTCATTTTCAACCTGCGGACGGACATCAAATACGCCCTGCAAGACGCTGCGCATCAGGCCAATGAGGCGGCGAAAGCCTTCCACGACAAACTGGCCGACACCCTCCACAAGCAGATTTCGAGCCTCAACAAGAGCCGCATCGACGTGCGCCTCCAGCTGCGGGACGTGGAGAACTACGCCAACCCGGAGGCCATGACGTGCCTCACCCTGGGCGACGTCATGCGCATGAAAGACAACATCTCCCCCCTGCTGAAAAACGTCATGGTCAACGCGAGCGCCCTGAAGTTCGACGCCCTCGTGCTAAAGTCGCAACTCGCCCTGCTCGACGAGAGTGCAAAAGCCTCGTCGTCCGAGCAAAAGATTAAAACCATTGCCACCTACCTCAAGGAGAAAAAGGCCTCCATCCCGCAAGTGATGGAAAAGATGAGCACCCTCAACGAGGTCCTGACATCCAACTTTTGGGAGACCAAGACCCTCCAAACCCTTGAACACGTAAGGCTCGAACTCCGCGACCTTATCCAATACATGGAAGGCGACACCGACCGGCGCACCTTCACAGTCAACATTGCCGACACCTTCAACCAAGACGACTCGGACGTCAACATCCCCACCACCCACACATACCGCCGCCGCGTGGAAGACTACCTGGTCGAGCACCTTAACGACGACGCCACCCTCCAGAAGATTTACCGCCTCGACCCCCTCACGGGGCAAGACATCTCTCGCCTCGAACAGATATTTTGGGAAGAGCTGGGCTCAAAAGAGGAGTTCGACGCCCAAACATACGAAAAGCCATATCAGCACAACGTGGCGGCCTTCATCCGCTCCATCATTGGCGTGGAGCGCGAAATAGCTTTTGAGAAGTACCGCAACCTGATTCACGGGGCAGAGCTGACGCGCCAGCAAGAGGAGTACCTGCGTATGCTCATCCGCTATGTGTGCGAGAATGGCGACATTGCCACAACCGTCTTGCAAAACCCGCCCTTCAACACCTTCACCACCATTTTCAGAAACACGCCCACCTCGCTCGTAAAATACGTGAAGTACATTGGGCAAGTGATTGCGGCATAACCGCTCAGCCCCCCCCAAAAAACAGTGCGCCTCACTTGCGAAATGCAAAGGAGGCGCACCGATTGTTGTTACATAAAACCTTTTTCAAACGGTTTTTGAACGGCGTTCAAAGGGCGTTCGGAGACTCTTACCAACGCGAGGTAGCTCCCGCGCCGCCGCAAGTGCCGCCGCCCCAGCTGCCGCCAGTCGGACCGCTCCAGCTGCTGCCGCCACTTGAAGTGCCGCCCGAGCTGACGCCCGAAGCCTCAACGACCTTACTGTCTACGAAATACGTGTGGCCACACGCCTTACACTTGTACTCCTGGCGTAGATACTTCACTCCGTCTTTCTCAATGGTCTGCTGCTTTCCGAACGAGCGCACCTTGCCGCGCTTTTGGCACTTGGGGCATTTGCGCATCATAACCATGATAATCGGGATGGACGGGAATGCGACAAAAGCGAGAAGGCACAGGCCTATCAGCCCACTGCTTTCACCATCGTCGTCCGTCTCGGGCAACTCGCCGCCCTTTATGACGGTGCACGCGTAGAGTACGCCCGCCTTCATGCCGCCGTCGGTGTCGCCATTCTTGAAGCATGGGATCATTGCGCTGTTTTGGATTCGCTTAGCCATTGCGTCCGGCATGGCGCCTTCGAGACCGTAGCCCACATGGAAACGGATGGCGTGTTGGTCCTCAACATAGAGAATCAGCATACCGTTGTTCTTGTCCTTGTCGCCAAGGCCCCACTCGCGGAAGAGGTCAATGGAGAAGTCCATAATATCGGTCTCGCCGATTGAGGGCAGCATCACGACAGCCACTTTCGCCGTTGTCGAGTCCTCCAACTCCTTCAACATGATGTTGATGGAGTCCTTGGCCGCGGCGCTCAGCAGCTTGGCGGGGTCCGACGTGTACTCCAGGGCGTTGACAATGTGGACATTGGGGACGTCCGCGACGCTGTACGTCCGCAACACCGTATCTTTCTTGGCGGCAGTCTCTGCCGCGACCGGCGTCTCTTGCTCAGCCGCCACTTCTTGCTTGGCCGCCGTTTCAACCTCGGCAGGCGTTTCGTCCTCAGCCGCCGCGTTCCCGGCGACCGTCAGGCCCATAAAGGCCAAAAGGAAAGCGGCAACGCCGCTCCTCGCGCACGTGGCGAGGCTCTTGGCGATGCCGCTTACTGATTTCTTCACGATGTTCATCAGAAATTCTTTTTAGAACTCGACGTTAGGAGCGTTTTGCGCACCCTCCTCAGCCTCGAAATAGGCTCTCGGCTGGAAACCGAAGATGTTGGCAATAAGGCTGCGGGGCAGGTGACGGATGCTCGTGTTGTAATCGCGCACCACGGCGTTGAAGTCGCGGCGAGCCACGGTGATTCGGTTTTCCGTACCTTCAAGTTGTGCCTGGAGTTCGAGGAATTGGCTGTTGGCCTTCAGCTCAGGATAGCTCTCCGAAACGGCCATGAGGCGCGACAGGGCGGAGGAGAGAGAGCCTTGGATTTGTTGGAACTGTGCCAACTGCTCGGGCGTGGCGTTGGAGATGTCAATTTTCATCTGAGTGGCTTGCGCGCGAGCCTCGACAACGGCGTTGAGGGTGTTCTTCTCATGGTCGGCATATCCCTTGACCGTCGCGACAAGATTGGGGATGAGGTCCGTACGGCGTTGGTACTGGGTCTCAACATCCGACCACTTGTTGGAGACGGTCTCTTCGAGGGTGACAATGCCGTTGTATGCGGAGACAACCCAGACGAGCAGAGCCACGATGGCCGCGAGAATCAGAAACGACTTCTTCATTTTTCTAATTTGGTTTTATGGATTTGCGTTGAATGTATTGGCAAGAAAAGGAACGTAGAGATAAATGTCGCCATGAAAACAGCGCAGGGGGGGGAGAGAGTTTGGGGATTGTCAGCTTCTAAAATACGACATTTCCCTATTATACGCCTTATTGCGTTATGGAGTTACAAAAAAAAATACGCCACTTACAGAGGGGAAAAAAGGGCTGCGCCGATTGTGTGACGCAGCCCTTAATTGACGATGTATCAGTAGCTTTTAACCAAAGATTCCGACAAGAACACTCTTCTCGAACCAATACCAGATGATGCCGGCAAAATAGCCAGCAATGGCGAGGAGCGAGAACTTCTTGAGATACCAGATGAAGCTGATCTTGTCGAGACCCATGACGACGACACCAGCGGCAGAGCCGATGATGAGGATGCTGCCACCCGTGCCGGCGCAGTAGGCCAAGAGCTCCCAGAAGAGGCCGTCCTGGACGTAGGAGGCCATGACAGGATCGGCAGCCACAGCTGCGGCATCGGCAATGGGGTACATGCCCATGGCGGAAGCCACAAGAGGAACGTTGTCGACAACGGAGGAAGCCACACCGACAATGGAGTCGACGAGGTAGATGTTGCCAACGTGAACGTTGAGCCACTCGCCGAGGACCTCAAGAGTGCCAGTGGCAGCGACAGCGTCGACGGCAACGAGGATGCCGAGGAAGAAGAGGATGGTGCTCATGTCGATGCGCGAGATGATGCTGGAGATACGCGCCCTCTCGTACTCGTCCTGGTCCTTATGCTCCTTGCCAATGATTACCTCGGTGGCAATCCAGAGGAGGCCCAGGTCGAGCAATACGCCCATGAAGGGAGGCAGACCCGTGAGGTTGTGGAAGATGGGGACGAAAACGAGGCCGCCAACGCCGATTGCGAAGATGAGGTTACGCATCGTGTTGCGGAAGACGGGCTTATCCTCGCCCTCGCTGGCCTCTGTGGCGGGAGCGGCAATGGTCCCTTTGAGGGAGAAGGTGACAATGAGGGCGGGAACGACCATGCAGATGAGAGACGGGATGAAGATGCCCGTGATGACGCCCGTTGTGGAGACGCAGCCCTTAATCCAGAGCATGATTGTCGTGACGTCGCCAATGGGCGAGAATGCGCCGCCCGCATTGGCAGCAATGATGACCATGCCCGCGAACTTCAGGCGAAGCTCCCTATCGGTAATGAGGCTTTTCAAGACCATGATCATGACGATGGAGGTCGTCATGTTGTCGAGGACAGCGGAGAGGAAGAAGGTCATTATGCAGACCCTCCAAAGGAGCGACTTGGGGTTTGGCGTGTAGAGGGCGCTCTTGACAAAACGGAAGCCGCCGTGGCTATCGACGGTCTCAACAACCGTCATGGCACCCATCAGGAACAAGATTGTCTCGCTGACCTCGGCGAGATAGTGCTGGAAGAGGCCTCGGCAGATGTAGCTGGAGTAGTTCTGCTGAATCGCCTGCGCAGCCTCCTCGGACAAGATGCCTATTTTCAGGGCTTTCTCAATAATTGCGGGACCATATTCTGCGGCTCCCATGAGGAGCAATACCCAGCATCCGATGCCCATCAGGATTGCGATGCCGGCTTTGTTGATCTTGGTCAGGCTCTCCAAGGCGATGAAGAGGTAGCCTACGACGAAGACCGTAATAATGGCTGTTGTCATGAAAATTGATGTTTTTGCTTATTTGCGACGACAGCCGGGCTTGACAAATTCCCGACGCCGTCATGGTTCTTGAAATCTTGCCGCTGTTATGAGGCCCGCGGCTTAGGCGTGAGCGCAACTCTCATTGCGAAGTTATACATTATTTCACTTTAAATCTAAATAATTTAGCCCACTTGCGAATAATAGTGTTCGGCTGGATGCCATTGTCGTTAATAAAGGTAAAGCGGCGCGCCTCGCATTGTAGGCACGCCGCTTTCTTTTAGAGCTTGTGCAAGTGATTTTTCTGGCGGGGCAGTGAGATGGGGGTGATGATGGCGTGGGCGGTATTGCGACAGGGTACACGATGCGCTTTCGGCCGGGCACACACCCGATGATATTTCGGTCGGGCAGTGAGATGGGGGTGATGATGGCGGGGGCGGTATTGCGACAGGGTACACGATGCGATTTCGGTCAGGCACACACCCGATGAGATTTCGGCCGGGCACACCCGCTGCGCGTGTGTACCCGGTTACTGAGGTATGGCCCTGCGGGCCAGTCCAGGGTCGGGCGGGGGGAATGGGGTAAAAAAAAAAGGTCGGGCCGACGCTTTGCCCAGTGGGGGAACACTGGGTAAACGAAGGAACGACGCTTTTGATGTAACCCTTGTTCTGATGGATGATGCTCTCCGACCACGGAGAAGATAGTCGACATGAGCAAATGGTCTTAATGTCTTAATCATTGAACGATTATGACTGCATGGCTATACTCGAAGAGATGACTAATGAAAATGATTGGTATTACTCTGCATATTACAATATGGTGGATTGCTGTAGGAATGGGAATATGCATAGGAGTGTGATGGGTGATATTGTGTGGAGTTTTGTCATAGGCAATCTGAGCAAGCAATGAAAGACAGGAAAGGAAACTCACGTTCAACGTTCGCCACTCTAGGCGCAAGCACACACTCCGACCACAACCGCGAGGAGAATGACTACTACGCAACAGACCCCAAGGCGGCAAAACTCTTGCTCGATATAGAACCAGAACTGACCGACATCTGGGAGCCTGCTTGCGGAGATGGTCACTTGGCAGGTGTCTTTGCAGAATACAACAAGCTTGCCGCAGCCACGGATCTTATCGACCGAGGCTACGGCAAGCCAAATGTTGATTTCTTACAGAGTAGTCATCACCACAATGGTGATATAGTCACTAACCCACCATTCCGTTACGCACTGGAATTCGCCCAGAAGTCGCTCGACCTGATACCCGAAGTTCGCAAGGTTGCTATGTTCCTTCGCATCCAGTTTCTCGAAGGCAAAGCCCGTCGCAAGTTCTTCGACGAGTACCCTCCAAAGACAGTATATGTTGCCACTAGTCGCATCAAGTGTGCTATGAATGGGGACTTTGAGTCCACCAAGGGAAGCGCTGCGCTATATGCGTGGTTCGTTTGGCAGAAGGGTTGGAAGGGGGAGACGGTGATTAGGTGGATAAACTAATAGGAAAGGCGTATCGACCATTAGACGATACGCCTTTTTTCACAGCACTATATGCTCCATTGCACATTTGGATTCACCCCAAGAATGTATTTGCCATACTTCTTGATCATGTACTTACTGAGAAGCCTGAACTCATCTTTTGTGCGCCTCATTTCTTTGGTAAGTCTGTCGAATCTCCATGTATGGACGTGTGCAACGCCATTAGGAATACCTTTGTGAGAATGCCCCCAATCAATATCAATGAATGAGTGACGGCCAATAAAGATTCGCAATTGGTCAACCTTGCCCTTGTCATTCTTCTTGAAATACATGGTGCCTGGCGTGTTGGAGAATGTAGGTAGTTTGCCCTTTGTCCCATCCTTAGGGAAAAGTACTTTAACGCCCATTATTTCTCCCACTTTCTCCCAACGGTATTTGGCGTCTCGTTCCTCGTCCGTGCTTTCTGATTGTCTGTACCAATACCTACTCGATCCCATAATCCTTAAACAATTTGAAGTGAATAGGAAATCCTTCAGCTTCTACGATGTCTAGAATTGAAGGGAAACTGTCGTCGTCCCAATGGCAAACGATCTCACCATTGTCAGAGAACTCAATACGTACTCTGTCAATGTCTTCAAGGTAGAATTCGTATAGTTCTTCCTTGATGTCCTTGCCAACATAGTACGTGTTGCCCCAGCACTTGTACACGCAAATATTGCCATTGTCGAAGATTACATGGTCTTCGTACTCGTAGACGTGCTGCTCCTTGGTCATGTTGTCCCAAGATTCGCAGTCCTTTAGAATAGCGAGATACTCTTCTCTGTTCTTAGCACGCTTCTTCGGGTTTGTATAGAATAGATTGTTCATACTGATACGTTTTTAGATTGTGATAATCAAAAGAATCAAGCTCACCATAGACAAGAACACCAGAAGTTTGTAAAAACTTGGAAATAATGTCAAGGCCTGCTTGAAAAGCCATGCGAGAGTTGTGCCTCTTGCGCGCACCTACTGTGCTGACACACACAAGAGAGTTCTGAGGCAATCCCAAAAGTGCGAAATGGGTTAGCTCGTATGTTCCGAATGGAACAGTTGGGATGACCTTCAGTCCGCAATCCTGAAGTTTTCTGCCAAACATGCGACTACGGTATATGTTCCACATCGAAGGAATGATGGCATCACAATATACAGAAAAATCAGGCGTTATTACACAGCTGAACTTGCTGAGATGCTTAATCCATTGGGTAGGGTTTGACCATACCTTTTCAAAATAAACATCATCGACAAAGAAGTGTACGCCTGCCTCGTAGTCCGCAGACTCTTGGCTCTCTCTGAATGAAATCAGTCTCGGAGGCATGTAGTTACATGGCTCGATAATTGGCAGCTTGCACTCTACCATATCTGATGGTTTGCACCAATCGAGATGAAGGGAACGGATGTTCCTTTCTGAGTTTTTGCTCATTTTTACAAATTTTATTTGTTAA
Organism: Bacteroidales bacterium; assembly: GCA_022768325.1. GTDB lineage: Bacteria > Bacteroidota > Bacteroidia > Bacteroidales > Marinilabiliaceae > W3P20-009. The sequence continues at coordinate 354 of JALEMI010000088.1, read as the reverse complement.
AAATGAGGCAACAAGCTACATCGCAAGCTTTTTATTGCTTACTTTGCAGTGCGAATCTTACAACCCAAGGTGAGAAGCCTTGACTCATACGAAAAAGATTCTGTTAAAAGAGTATCCTGGTCGCCAAACTTTGATACTCTTTTTTTGTTGCCTTTTGACTAAATCACGTTTCTTTATTCTCGGCATCCTATTTTATTTGGTTAATATTTTCGGTGAGCTAAATTGGCGAGTCTTGTACCACTTAGCCTCGTTTTTGTATCTAGCTACGGCAATTGACGGACTGATTCCGTACTCCATAGCTTTTTTTGCTATTGTATTTATTATGACATACGGATTCAAAGTTCTACAATTTGC
>JALEMI010000083.1 GCA_022768325.1 Bacteroidales bacterium | reverse complement strand
CGACCCCAACCTTGGCAAGGTTGTGCTCTACCAACTGAGCTATTTCCGCAATAAAAGATGTGAAAGGAGGTGTGGGGACAAGACCTCACAGACGAGCCGATGACGGGACTTGAACCCGTGACCTCTTCCTTACCAAGGAAGTGCTCTACCACTGAGCTACATTGGCGAAGAGAGCGGAAAACGAGGCTCGAACTCGCGACCCCAACCTTGGCAAGGTTGTGCTCTACCAACTGAGCTATTTCCGCAGGATGTCGGGGTACCCGGATTCGAACCGGGGACCCTCTGCTCCCAAAGCAGATGCGCTAACCGGACTGCGCTACACCCCGATTTCGAATAAGAAGTTTGCGGAGAGAGGGGGATTCGAACCCCCGGAACACTAATCGCGTTCGGCAGTTTAGCAAACTACTGGTTTAAGCCACTCACCCATCTCTCCCTGAGACAAGCTCATTTGTCAAGCTTACTCCGCAATTCTTTTCGAAAGCGATGCAAAGTTAGGGATTGTTTTGGAAACAGCAAAGGTGGCGGGAGATTTTTTTGCCCACATTTTTTGCCGTTTTAGCTTAGAAAGAAGACAATCAGGGATTTAGGAGCAGGATTTCGTCATCGATTTGTTGCGCCACGAGGCGAGAATGGGCATCGGGACGGGCGAGAGCGACCTCTTTGACGCGGGTGACAAGCGCGGGCGCGACATTGCGGCGGAGACACTGTCGGGCGAGGAAACTAAGCGCGGCGGCCTCGGGCATGGACCAAGAGGGACGGGCGACGGCATTGGAGAGCAGGGACTCGACGACACCCGGGGAAGCGGGCGTGACGCCTTGGGACTGGAGAGAGCGGGCGGCAGTATTGAGCGCGACGGCGAAATCGAACCCCTCGGAACGAAGGGCGAGGGACTGGGCGAGGGGCATGGCACGGGAGAGCTTGCCCGTGAGGAGGAAGGGGAGCATCTCGACCATCTCGGAAGAGGGGATGGCGGCGACCCATGGCATCAGCCGCTCGGGTTCGGGATCGTATTGGAGCATGGCCGCCGCCGCGATAAGCATGAAATCGCGCCAACGGGTTCCCCAGAGGTAATCGCAATCGTCGGGCGACAGCTCGATCTGGGCAGCAACATCGCGTGCGTGTTGGAGCGAGAGGCCGTAATTGGCGGCGTAGGCATCGTCGAGACCTTTCATGATGGCGGCCGTCGTGCCGTTCATGTGGCGGCGGAGCTGGATTTTCAGCTCACGGAGTTTATCTTGTTCCATAAGGACGGAGTGAACGAGAAGAAAAAATTAGGCTGTCGTGGTTATTTTTTTGCTTTTGGTATTGCAAATGTAACGGAAAACGCCCAACTTTGCACTCGCAAAACAAAAGATGGTGGGTGTAGCTCAGATTGGTTAGAGCGCCAGATTGTGGCTCTGGAGGTCGCCGGTTCGATCCCGGTTACTCACCCTCAGTTTTAGACTGGTCCTGAAGAGATTCGGGACCAGTCTTTTTTTTGTATCTTAACGTTGGCACAAACAACAAAAACATGACGAAACAAGGGAAAAGGCAATACGCCATTGTGGGCGTAGGCGGCGTTGGCGGCTACTTTGGCGGGCGACTGGCGCAGGCTGGACTCGACGTGAAATTCTTACTGCACAGCGACTATGAACACGTCAGAGAACACGGGCTGACGGTGAAATCGCACGTGGGAGACTTCGCACTGCCGAAAATTGAGGCATATCGGGACGTGCGTGAGATGGGCGTCGCGGACGTGGTGATAGTATGCATGAAGACGACGCGGGAGAGACTGTTGGGCGAACTGCTGCCTCCGCTTATTGGCGACGACACAATTGTGATCTTGATCCAGAACGGGATTGGCGTGGAGGCGGACGTGGCGGAGATGTTGCCCGGAGTGAGACTCGTGGCGGGATTGGCATTCATCTGCTCCACGAAGACGGGGCCGGGTGAGATTTGGCACCAGTTTTTTGGCAACATAAACTTTGCACCGTATAACATTGACGCTAAAGAAGTTGAGCCTATCGTGGAGGACTTTGCCTTGGCGAACGTACAGACGCGGATTATGGGATATGAGGAGGCTCGATGGAAAAAGGCATTGTGGAACATCCCGTTTAACGGGCTGTCGGTGGTGCTGGGGATGCAGACGGACGGACTGACCCGCGGCGAGGCGGCTAAGATTTGCCGCGCGATAATGGACGAAGTGAAAGAGGCATCGCACGCATTGGGCGTAGCGGACGAGACGGGGAAATGGCTGATTGGGGACGAGGAGTGCGACAAGATGATGGCGATGACGCAGAAAATGCCCGCATACTCGCCGAGCATGAGAGTGGATTATGACAACGGGCGGGAGATGGAAATTGAATACCTGTACCGCAGGCCTGTGAAAATGGCGCAGGAGGCAGGTGTAAGAATGTGGAAAACGGAGATGTTGACGATGGAATTGGAGGCGATTGAGGAGCGGATGAAAGAGAATGGATAACCCTTAAATCCGCAAGAAGACACCCCGTGACAGCCCGTTAAGAGTTAACAACAGGAGAGACGGGCATCACAGGCAAAGCCCTGTACATCGAATCGTCGCACGACGAGATGTACAGGGTCTTTCCGTATTACATCAAAGACAGAAGTCACTGAGACACAGAGCTTTAGTCCACACTGACAACCATCAGCAAAAGATCCAATCGATAATGTAAAGGATTATCATCAATATGCCGAGAACCCACCTCAGGCAACCGCTCACGCATTCTTCATCGCTACAATCGCCAAAAACTATCAAGAACAAGAAAACCAGAACAACAATCCAAAACATACGCCACAAGTTTTAAGAAACAGCCCTCAGAGAGCTGAACGCCTGCGGAACTCGCTGAGGACGACCGCTGTTGCGGTGGAGACATTGAGGCTCTCGCTCGTGGGGGTGTTGGCGGGGAAATTGGGGATGTAGAGCTTTCGGCTGACGAAGCCCGAGAGGCGCGTGTCGATGCCATGCCCCTCGTTGCCCATGAGGACAATGCCGCCCTGGGGGAGGTCGGACTTATAGATATTGTGGCCTTCGAGATACGTGCCAAAGACGGGGACGTCTGACGCCTCGGCATTGCGACGCAGCCAAAGCCCGAGGTCGGTGTAGGAGACGGCCACGCGGCAGAGCGCCCCCATGGTGGCTTGGACGGCCTTAGGTCCGAAGGCATCGGCGCATCGGTTTGAGCAGACGACCTGACGGACACCGAACCAATCGGCGGTGCGGATGATGGTGCCCAGATTGCCCGGGTCTTGCACCTCGTCGAGAGCCAAGATGAGGGTATCGGCATCGGGAGAGGGGACGGCTACCGCCGGCTTGCGGAAAATGGCGATGACCTCGGAGCGTGTCTGGAGGGCGGAGACCTCCGCCAGCTCGTCGGGAGAGGCTTCGGCCACATCGACACCTGGCACGAGATGTGCTAACTCGGCGAGCCGATCGGGAATTGCGGCGAGATAGGTGCAAGGCAGGCCGCCTCGGAGGAGGTCGCCCACCGTCTTTCGGCCCTCGGCCACGAAAAGTCCCTCGGCATCGCGCCTTTTCTTGAGTTCGAGCTGGCGCAAAATCTTGCGCTTATTTTGGCTTATCACTTTGTCGGAAATGATTTATGAAAAGGGAAAATGACGCACTAAGTTAAGCCCTAACGAGAGAAAAAAGAAACACCAATTAACTATATTCGCGTAAGATGGACTGTGGCAAAGCACACATTGGTAAAATTGGGAAAACCGCGCGCATAGTGGCGACGCTGTCTACGGCGTGTTTGGCGGCATCATGCTCAATGACCAAGTACGTGGCTGACGACGAAATGCTCTTGGACCGGGTGCGAATTGCTGGCGACCGGGGCAACGTTGCGGAATCGGACATGCAGGCCTACGTCCGGCAGCAACCCAACAACAGATTTCTTCACCTCTGGCGGGTAGGGTTGGGCGTATATTCGCTCTCGGGGGAGAGCGACGGCCGCTTTAACCGATGGCTTCGTCAGATTGGTCAGGAACCCGTGACGTACAGCTCGGAGCTTGCGGCGAAAAGCTCGGAGCAGTTGCGCCTGTACCTTGTCTCGCGCGGCTACTTTAACGCCCAGGTGAGCGACACAGTCATTGAGACACGCCATAAGCGTTGCGAAGTGACATATAACGTCAAGGCGGGGCGCGTCTATAACATCCATTCACTTGGCTACTCTGTACCCGACGACGAAGTGGGGCAGATAGTGATGGCTGACACGGCAAACTCGCTCATCAAACCCGGGAACCCGTTTGACACCAACGTGCATGACGACGAGCGCGAGCGCATCACTCGCCGTCTTCAGGAACGCGGATACTACTTTTTCGGGAAAGACTACGTATATTTCGTGGCAGACAGCTCGGGGCTTGACCATGCCGTGCGCGACAGCCTCATTGTGATAAACGCCCTTGGAGGCGACGACCGTCAGACGCAAGTGCCGCACCGCAAGGCCGTGATTGACAACGTATCGCTCATTGTAAGCCCTCAGGACGACATCCAAGCGCCCGCAGGACGAGACACGATTTGCCAAGTGAGGGACGGCGTAACAGCCACATTCATTGGGCGTCAGCATTTCCGTAAAGACTTGCTGCGCAACTCATGCTTCATAATTCCCGACTCGACATATAGCATAACCGACGTAGAGCTGACCCGCTCACGACTGACATCGCTCAAAGCCATACGGCAGGCTACATTTCAATTCTATGAAACCGACTCCGTAGGGAACCGCACGGACAGCGTGATACACGTTGACTGCATAGGGCGCATCACGACGAACAAAGTGCAAAGCATAGGGTTTGACATAGAAGGCACGAACTCCAGCGGCAACCTTGGTGCGGCTGTGGCATTGCGGTACACCCACGCCAACGTATTCCGCGGGGCAGAATCGCTGAGCCTCAAGACGCGCTTTGCCATGCAGAACCAGAGCGCGACCAACGGCAAAGGCAGCTTCTCGACGATAGAGACCGGCGCGGAAGCAACGCTGACCTTCCCGTTCATGATTGCCCCAATATCGTCGCTCCACTTCTATAAGCACCATAACCCGAAAACCCTCGTCAGCATCTCGTACGATTACCAGCGTCGGCCAGAGTTCACCCGTAACGTATTGGCGACGCGCATGACGTACAACTGGCGCGGCTCGGCGTACGTCACTCACTCGCTGACGCCCGTGGAGTTCAACATTGTCCGCATCCCGATATTGGACGAGAACTTCAAGAAATACATATCTGGCACGTACCTCCAACACGCTTATACCGACCACTTTATAATGTCGTTGGGCTACACCTTCATATACAACCAACAGACGGTGAGGCGAAACCAGAGCGGCGCGTACCTCCGCCTGAACGTTGAGACGGCGGGCAACCTTCTGAACCTCTGCACACGAAACCAGAAGGCATCGGACGGGTATAAGTCGCTGTGGAACATACGATTCTCGCAATATGTGCGTGCGGAGGCGGAGTTTAGGTATCAGGCCGTGGACCTGTTTGACAACAGCACCGTCTTCCGCCTGTTTGGCGGCATAGGCAAGCCGTATGGCAACTCGATAACCCTGCCGTACGAGAAGAGCTTCTTCGTTGGCGGCGCGAACTCGATACGCGCATGGCCGGTCAGGGGACTGGGACCTGGCTCGACGCCCCTGCCGTCGACGCTCCGCTATCATAACCAGATTGGCGACATACGCCTTGAGGCCAATGCGGAGTACCGTTTTAAGATAATCTCCGTCTTTGAGGGCGCAGCCTTTGCCGACGCGGGAAACATCTGGACCCTTGACAACGGTACAGAAGAGGGCAACATTGGGCGAGAATTCTACAAACAGATAGCCATCGGCGCCGGGCTGGGCGTGAGGCTAAATTTTGATTATTTCATCTTCCGCGTGGATGCCGCCTACCCCATCCGCGACCCACAATCGGAAAAGCACAAATGGGTGGTAAAGAACCGCTTTGACGGCGGAGACATCGCATGGAACTTCGCAATCGGATACCCGTTTTAATACGTTACCTGGTCATAGTCATCATGACGTGGCTCATTATGCCTGGCATAGCGGCCGGGCAATACCGCGTGGGCGGCACCATTGTCGACGCGCATGACGGCAGCCCCCTTAGCGGAGCGACCGTCGTATTGACCCACAAATCGACCAGCCCACCCAAGGCCGTGGTCAGCCTGCGAGAAGGTCAGTTTGGATTTGACGGCGTGGCGGCTGGGGAATATGAGCTGAGCGTCAAATTCTTGGGCTATGAGGAATTGAGAAAAGGCGTGAAAGTGGACACTGGGGAAGTACGACTGGGGAGAATAGCCCTCCGCCCCGTGAGCAAGGAATTGGACGAAATTGACGCACGGGCAACCATGATACGCCAAGAGCAGAGGGGCGACACGACGGTATTCAACGCGGCGGCATTTAAAGTGTCACCCGACGCCACGACGGAGGATTTGCTCAAAAAAATGCCCGGAATGCAGGTGAAAGACGGGACCGTGAAACACGCTGGCGAAGAGATAAAGAAAGTGCTCGTCGACGGAAAAGAGTTCTTCAGCTCCGACCCATCAATAGCCTTGCGCAACATCGACGCGAGCCTTGTGGACAAAATTGAGGTATTCGACAAACAGAGTGAGCAGAGCGAATTTACGGGCATAAGCGACGGCAACGAAGAGCGGACACTCAACATATTGACCAAAAGCCGATTCTTGGGTGGCAGCTTTGGGCAGGCATACGGCGGCGTGGGAACAGATTGGCACTACGAGACCGGATTCACGTCCAACACAATACATGACGGCAACCGCCTCTCCGTGATTGCGCAAATTAACGACATAGGGCAACGCGGACTTGCGCCCGTCAGCACGACAACACCATCGAGCGGCAAATACACCGCCGCGCTATGCGCAATAAACACATCGATCTCCCGCAATCCGAAACTGAATTTTGACGCCGGATTCTCATTCAACCTCACCAAAACAGGCAACCACAGCAACAGCCTCCAAGAATATCTCGTGAAAGACGACAACGAGGAGCCGCGAATCTACGAGAGCGAAACGTACTCAGACAACAACAACAAAGACCACCACCTAAACACCCGCATACACTGGAAAATAGACTCGCTCAACACCATAGACTTCAAGCCCGACATCTCGTGGCAAAGAAACGAAGCGTATAACGACAACGCGGGACAAGACACACGCGGACAAGACACACTGCGAACCACCAGCCGACGCAGCAACAACAGCACCGACAAACTCACCCTGAGAGGCAGCCTGACGATAAACCACAAATTCTTAAAGCCGCGCCGCACCATATCGCTCCGCCTCACATACGGGAAAAGCCAGAGCGACACGGACACCGAGAGCCAAAACAACCAATCTGGCTCAGAAACAACCCTCAGCACGACGGGACAAAAATCGGACAGCGACAACCAATCGCACAACGCCAGCGCGACATTGGCCTACACCGAGCCACTGGGCAAACGACTGTCGCTGACGCTCTCGTACACTCCACAGCTGAGCTTCAGCCAATTGGACAAGATTGTAGAGGCCGACACGCTCACGGAGACGGCATCGGGCGAACTGTCAAACTACCGATTCTCGCCCATCCTCAGCAACAACAAAGAGAGCCGCTACATTACGCACCGCCCGAGCCTGACCTTAACGTACACCGTACCCAACAAAATGACCGCCTCAATAGGCTTTGGAACCCAGAAATCGATACTTGACGGAGAACAGACATACCCCCTGCCCATTGACACGCGCCGCTCATTCTTCAGCTTCATGCCCGACGCAGACATAAGAATAGGGAACAAAAAGGCCCGCCGCCTCCGCCTGACATATCGCACCAGCACCACCGCGCCGAACGTCGCACTGCTGCAAGACGTTGTGGACGTAAGCAACATACGCTGCTACACGAGCGGCAATCCGGACTTGAAACAGAGCTACACGCACAACATACTGGTATCGTTCATATCGAACAACCGCGACAAGAGCCGGATAATGTTCGTCTCGTCGACAATCCGCGTCACAAACGACCAGATTGTCTCCGCCAGCTACATTGCCGACACGGACAGCGTTATCCGCAACGGAATAATACTCCCCGCAGGGACGCAATTTGAGATACCCGTAAACCTTAACAGGAGCATAGCCACATCGTTGGCATTCAACGCCTCCACGCCAATAAAATGGCAGGGAAGTATGCTCAACGTGAACCTGAGGCTCGACACGAACAAGACGCCCGGCCTCTACATGGGGGAACGCACCACAAACCGCGAATACATATTGAGCGGCGGCGCGAGCATTGCGAATTGCCTGGGCGAAATGTGGGACTTCAACGTAGGGTATGACGCCTCGTACAACATCATCCGCAACGACCACGCCGCCTCAAACAACTACAATTACTACAAGCACAACATCAGCGCGGACGTGAAACTCAACGTCCTTAACAACCACCTCTTCCTCAACAACACCCTCCGTCACGACCTGACCAGCGGAATGGGCGACAACTACGACGCCAACACTTTGATATGGAACGCCGCCATTGGCGGACGCTTCATGAAGAACAACAGCGGCGAATTGCGCCTGCGCGTCAGCGACATCCTCGACAACGCCCAAGGGCGCAGCCGAAACGTCGGGACGGCAAGCGTCACGACAAGCTCGCACAGCGTGATTGGACGCTACGCGATGCTCACATTCACGTACAAGTTCAAGGGGCTTAATAGTGGCAACGCCCCGGCCTCTGCACCATCGCGCAAAGGCGCAGGCTATTTCCTTAACCCACGAAATTAACCTCGGGGGTCAAATCGATTCCGAAAAGCGACTTGACATCGGCACGGACGGCCTCGCAAAGGCGCACAATATCGTCGGCCGTGGCATCTCCCTTATTGACAAGGACCAACGCCTGACGATCGTGGACAGCGGCTTGCCCGAGGCTTCGCCCCTTCCATCCGCTTCGCTCGATGAGCCAGCCGGCGGGAATCTTCACCTGCCCGTTGGCGAGGGGGAAGCGCGGCATATCGGGATGGCTTAAGGCTATGGCATCGGCCTGATTGGCATCGACTTCAGGGTTTTTGAAGAAGCTGCCGGCGTTGCCCAGGACTTTGGGGTCGGGCAGTTTGGCGTTTCGCGTGGATATGACGGCCTTGCGGACATTGGCGGCCGAGACCTCGCCAAGAGCCTCGACAGCGGGGCGGAGAGCGCCATACTCAATGTGGGGGCGGAACGTATGCGCGAGGCGGAACACGACGCGCGTAATGACGACATCGCCGCGCAAGGAGCGCTTGAAAATGCTGTCACGGTATCCGAAGGCGCACTCGTCGCGCTGAAGCTCAAACGGCTCAGCCGTTGACAGGCGCACACCTCTTACCGACTCGATAACGTCCTTTGCCTCAACGCCATAGGCACCGATGTTTTGGACGGGCGAGGCACCGACATTTCCGGGGATGCCCGAGAGATTCTCAGCCCCATAGAGACCGTGCGTCACGCTCCACTCCACAAAATCGTCCCACGTGACACCCGCGCCTACACTCACTATCGTCTCGTCACCGACCTCCTCCACAACATCAATACCGTCAATCAGCGGGCGCAAGACAACACCATCGAAATCTTTGAGGAACAGCACGTTACTACCTCCGCCCAGGACAAAGACCCTTCTTTGTCCGACCACAGACCGCACTGCCTCAAGAACCTCCTCCTCGGATTGGCAGTCTATCATTGCGGAAGCCTTGGCGGCTATGTTAAAAGTATTAAAAGGTTTGAGTGAAACGTACTCCCGAACTTGCATAAGATTGACAGACAATGATGAAATTTGACGTAAAACGTAGCACTAAAGTACAGATTTTCTGAGCAAAAGGTGCGAAAGAAGCGACAGAAAGAGACAACGCCCCCCAAAGGTATGGATTACGAACAGATAATACCAGCTGAGACCATAGACCACCATTTTTATGCGTCCATGTAACTTGATTCTCAGATATTTTTGCAAAATTCGCGAAGTACACAAACTAAGATACTGTTGTCAGCTTGCATTTCTTAAGAGTAATGGTTAAACGCATAGCCTCACTTATCGCCATAGTCGCATTATCAACACAATGCCTGATGGCACAATATAACAACCCGCTTGGTCGCGTCCCAAGCAGTCAGATCGGACTAAGCGTCGGCGGAAAAGTGGGCGCAACAGTATACTTTGGCGACCTAATTGACGGCGGCAGAGCAAAATGGACCGTGGGCGGTTACGTTGAAAAGCACATATTAAGCTGGCTTTGCTGGCGGATAGGCGTTGACGCCGGACAATGTAAGGGCGGCCAGAACGACAACCTTCAATTCAACACCACATTTTTTGACATTGAGGCCTTTGGCAAAGTTCATTTCCTTGACCTTATTCAGGGATATGACGACGACAGGCTCTTCAACCCGTACTTCACCCTTGGCGGTGGCGCAATGATGTTCAGCTGCAAGAAAGAGCCGACATCGTCGTTTGACGTCAAGAAGTACAAAGAGAGACTCGGCAACGATGAGCTTGCGGACAAATGGCTGTACCACAGCAAGGGAATGGAGATGACGGGCATGGTATCTGGCTCTCTTGGCGTTCGATACTCGGTATCGCGCAAGCTGTGGCTGACATTTGACGCGAAGGGCGACCTGCTCTTCACAGACGAATTTGACGGACACACAGGATGGCCAACCAACTCAGAGACATGGCGAGAGAGCGACAAGAAATATGACGCCCTATGGACCATATCCCTTGGCGCACAATACCGATTCTACAGCGTCAGCAAATACCAAAGCTCGTCAAAATACTCCCGCAAGAGCTATCTGCAAAACCGCAGAATCTACGAGCGCAACGCCAGGAGATTGCGACGCAGATAGGCGCAGGCATGAGAGGGCCACGACCCTTGCGGACATAAGCACAAACAACACAACGGGGCAAGCCTAAGGAGACACACCGAGGCTTGCCCCGTACGCATTTCCCCACATTGCCCACACCCACTCTCCCCCACCCCACACAAAACCCAACACGACGATGACCGACTTCAAACTCGTCTCGCCCTACGAGCCGACAGGCGACCAACCCGAAGCAATCCGCCAACTGGTGGAGGGAATCGAGTATGGCGACAAGCACCAGACCCTGCTCGGCGTCACTGGCTCGGGAAAGACATTCACCATTGCGAACGTAATAGCCCAGACACGCCGCCCGACACTCGTATTGAGCCACAACAAGACCCTTGCAGCGCAGCTGTACAACGAATTTCAGGCCTTCTTTCCCGAAAACGCCGTCGAATACTTTGTCTCTTACTACGACTACTATCAGCCCGAGGCGTACATAGCCTCGACGGACACGTATATTGAGAAAGACCTGGCCATAAACCAGGACCTCGACAAACTTCGGCTCAGCTCGACAATGTCGCTCATGAGCGGGCGGCGCGACATAATTGTCGTATCGTCGGTATCGTGCCTATACGGACTGGGCAACCCGGACGACTTCTTTGGCGGCGTCATAAAGGTAAAAGTGGGGCAGAAAATGACCTCGACGAGCTTCTTGCGCCAGCTTCAGGACTCGCAATACTCGCGCAACGAAGTGACCTTCGACCGCGGCAACTTCCGCGTCAAGGGCGACACGATAGACGTGTTCGTGGCATACGAGGACTTTGCCTACCGATTCATATTCTTTGGCGACGAAATAGAGAGCATTGAGACAATAGACCCCACATCGGCCGACACGCTCAGCGAGCAGCAAGAAGCGACCCTCTTCCCCGCCAACCTGTTCATCACGCCCAAAGACAAGGTTCACGATGCCATACGCCACATACAGGACGACCTGGTCCGCGAGGCACAAGCCTTCCGCGACGACGGCAAAGAGATTGAGGCCCAGCGGCTTGAACAGCGCGTGACGTACGACATGGAGATGATTAAAGAGATTGGCTATTGCCCGGGAATTGAGAACTACTCACGCTATTTTGACGGGCGCAACGAGGGCGACCGGCCCTATTGCCTTCTCGACTACTTTCCGAAAGACTTCCTGCTCGTAATTGACGAGAGCCACGTCACCGTTCCGCAGATTCACGCCATGTATGGTGGCGACCGCTCGCGCAAAGAGTCGCTCGTTGACTTCGGCTTCCGCCTCCGCTCGGCACGGGACAATCGCCCTCTGAAATTTGAGGAGTTTGAGCAGATGACGAACCAGGTGATTTACGTGAGCGCGACCCCGGCGGACTATGAGCTGCGCCTCTCGGGCGGAGTTGTCATTGAGCAGGTTGTGCGCCCAACGGGCCTACTGGATCCCGCCATTGAGGTGCGCCCCAGCCTGAACCAGATTGACGACCTGATGGGCGAGATAAACAAGCGCATAGCGTTGAACGAGAGGACATTGGTGACGACCCTGACCAAGAGAATGGCCGAGGAGCTGAGCGAATACATGACCCGATTGGGCGTGAAGTGCGCCTACATCCACTCGGACGTTGACACCTTGGAGCGCATTGAAATCATGCAGAAGCTGCGCGAGGGCGTCTTTGACGTGCTCATTGGCGTCAACATGCTCCGCGAGGGTCTCGATATGCCCGAGGTGTCGCTTGTTGCCATCTTGGACGCGGACAAAGAGGGATTTCTCCGTACGGAACGCTCACTCACTCAGACCGTTGGCCGTGCGGCGCGAAACCTTAACGGCCTGGCCATAATGTACGCCGACAAGATTACCCCATCGATGCAGGCGACAATTGACTCGACAAACGCCCGCCGAGCCAAGCAAATGGCCTACAACGCCGAACACCACATCACCCCCAAAGGCCTCAACAAGGCAATCAACAAGAGCACCCTGCTCACCTCGCCCCAAGAGCCCACACAGCCTGAAGAGACAGGCCTCTACACCGCAGCCGAAGAGGAATCGGCATACGGCACGAGCGAGACAAAGAAAGCCCCCACGACGCGAGATGAGCTGAAAAAGGCGATAGACCGAGCCAAGAAAAACATGAAAAAGGCATCTAAAGAGATGAACTTCATAGAGGCCGCCCAATTCCGCGACGAGATGAAAGCCTTGCAGGCCCAGCTCGACGCAATGGGCTGACACACATAGGCTGGCTTTTTTTCGCTATCTTCGTAGCAAGACATACACACACATTCTCAAATAGATAAGATGAAAATCATGAGCAGGCTGTCCGCCTTGATTATGGCCACGATGATGACCATCCCGACAATGGCGGCAGAAAAGGCGACGGTGAAGGTTACACCCGTCTCGCAAGATGCTGACGCCGCCAACGGTGGAATGATTTACGCACTGCCGAAGACCGTGGCGCAGATACGCCTCACGGCGCAAGTGGTTGTCTCGTCGGTCGGGCCGTATTACCAATATTCGACACGTTTTCTAAACCTTACGGACGTCGTCACCGAGAACTCCATGAAGTGGAAACTCATTGGCGCGGAAATAACCACGACAGGGCAAGTGGACTACAGCCGTCGATTTAAAATATCGACCACCGACGACGGGCAAATGCCGCAGATAGCCCTCACGCCCGACGGGACAATTGCCGCAATTAACACCCCGATGCCCGCAGCGGCACAGACGGCAGCAGCAAAGGCTACGCCCGAAATCAAATACGCCGATTTTTCCGACGTCCCCCTTTCGCAATCCATACTTGCCCGCACATCAAAAGCCGCAATGGCCGAAGAGTGCGCACAGACCATCTACACGCTCCGTGCGGCGAGGGTTGGCATAGTTACCGGCGCGGCGGAGCATCGCCTCGCCGACTCGGGCAGCATGGCGCAAGCACTGGCGGAGATAGACCGGCTGGAGAAGCAGCACGTGGAGCTATTCGCAGGAAGGCGCGACACAATCGTCGTGACCCAAATTGTCGAAGTGATTCCCGACTACGACGGGCCCAGCAACATTGTGCCGGCGCGATTCTCGGAGACGGCGGGCTTCGTTGACGCCATGGACCTGAGCGGCAAGCCCGTATACGTGGACCTGGAGTTTGACGACTCGGCGCGCGTAAACGACGGGGCGACATCGAAACAGAAGCAGTCTGACCCGCAGACGGGATTCCGCTACATGATTCCGGGCAACGTGACGATAAAAGTGATGGACCGCAACGTCCTCCTTACGCAGAAAAAAATACGCTGCACGCAGAACGGACAGATTGCCACCCTCCCCGCGAGCCAAATCCTTACGAACGCCATCACCTTCGACCCCGCCACAGGGGCGATAGTCTCGATAGGCAAGGCAGACAAATAGAAAAGTTAAAGAGAAACGGATATGTCCCAGATAGACAACAAGCAGCTGCAAAGCCTTGAGCCACAAGCTCTTTGGGAGCAATTTCGCCAACTGACCCTCATACCGCGCCCATCGGGGCATGAGGCCGCCGCCCTCGACCACATAGCCGAGGTGGGTAGAAGCCTTGGGCACGAGGTGATTCGGAATGGCGGCAACGTTATCATACGCGCCAAGGCGACACCCGGGTTGGAGGGCCTCACCCCCGTAATCCTTCAAGGCCATGCCGACATGGTCCCGCAGAAAGAGACCACCTCGGCCCACGACTTCACGACCGACCCCATTGAGACCATCGTGGCCGACGGGAAAGTGACGGCCAACGGCACGACCCTCGGAGCCGACAACGGCATAGGCCTTGCGGCGGCAATGGCCGTATTGACAGACCCGAGCGTAGAGCACGGCCCGATTGAAATCCTGGCCACACGTGAGGAAGAGACGAGCATGGGAGGCGCGTCGGCACTGGAGGCGGGCGTACTCGACGGACAGATGCTCCTCAACCTCGACACCGAGGCTTGGGGCGAGATATGCATTGGCTGCGCGAGCGGAATAGACGTGACGGCCACATTTAAGGGCACGCGCGTCGAGACGGCGGACACCGACGTTGCCGTACGCGTGACCCTCTCGGGACTGCGTGGCGGACACTCGGGAATGGACATAAACCTTGGTCGCGCCAACGCCAACAAGCTCATGGCCCGATTCTTGAAATTTGCGGCCGCCAACTACGAGAGTATGCTTGCCGACATAGACGGCGGCAATATGCGCAACGCCATACCTCGCTCGGCAACGGCAGTCTTGACAATTGACGAAGAAGACCTTGACGACTTCATCGAGGCTGTTGACGAATTTGAGGATATGTTCCGCTCGGAATTTGCCACCACAGAGCCACAACTCACCTTCTCGGCCGAGAAAGTGGAGCTGCCCGCCACGGTGCTTGACGAGATGACGACCGACGACCTCATCAACGCCTTGCAGGGGACGCCCAATGGGCCGCTAAAGATGAACGCCGACCTTCCTGGCCTTGTGGAGACCTCGTCAAACATGGCCATCGTGAAGAGCGAGGGCGACACCATAACCGTCAAATTCCTGGTTCGCAGCTCTATGGAATCGGAGCGCGAGGACGTAACATCGTCGCTCGACAGCATCTTCCGCCTTGCGGGGGCAGAAGTCGAGACATCGGGCGACTACCCCGGATGGAAGCCCAACGTGGCAAGCAAAGCCCTTGCCGCCGTCAGGGCTTCATACGAGAAGCTGTTTGGCACGGAACCCGTTGTTACGGCCGTACACGCTGGGCTTGAATGCGGAATCATGAGCCAGACGTACCCCAATTGGGACATGGTATCCTTTGGCCCAACCATCCGCCATCCGCACTCACCCGCCGAGAGCGTAGACATTGAGAGCGTAGGACACTTTTGGACACTCCTGCGCGACGTATTGAAGAACATCCCGCCAGTGGAAAAATAGCATCAGATGAAGAAAATCGCATTACCCCTTGCGGCGGCACTGGCACTTGCCACGGCGGCCTGCGTCCCGACAAGTCAATTTCAGAAAGCCCAGAAGGCAACAGCCGACAACCAGCGCAAGATTGAAGAGCGCGACGTGACGATTGACCAGCTCAAGACACGCGCCCGCGAACTCCAGAGCCAAATAGACAAACTGAAGAGCGAAGCCGACAACTTGGCGCAAGACACAGCCTTGGCCGGCATCCGCAACAGGACGCTGTCCAACCGTCTGGACGTCTTGCAGAACGACCTTGCCGCCCTCGCCGCCAAGATGGGCGACGTGCCTGAATACCGCTCGCTGATGAGCCACCTCTCGCAGATGCAAGACGAACTCGTGACGAGCAACGACGAGCTTCTCGACTCGCGCAAGAGCCTCGAAGAGAAGAAAGCGAGACTGGCCGAGGCCAACAAAGCCCTCGCCGAGAGCGAAGAGCAACTGCAAAGCAGCAACGCCGCCCTGGCGGACAAGAGCCGCGAAGTGGAGTACCAGCGGCAAAGCCTCGAAGACAAGAACAGGCAAATAGAAAAACAACAGACCGAATTGGAACGCCAGCTGGCCGAGATTGCCCGCCAGGCGGCTCGCCTCGTAGAGCTTGAAAACCAGCTCAAAGCCAAAGACCAAGCCATGGCACAGCTGAAAAACACCATAGCCTCGGCACTTGTGGACTTCAACCCCGACGAGCTGACGGTGGTTCACCGCGACGGAAAGGTATACGTCTCATTGGAGGAGAAGCTGCTTTTCGAATCGGGCAAATATGACGTGAACAACAAGGGCGTAGGGGCGATACGCAAGATTGCCTCCGTCTTGAAAGACGTCAAGACGGACATAGACATAGCCGTTGAGGGGCATACGGACAACGTCCCGCTGCGCGGAGCGGTGATAGAGGACAACTGGGACCTATCGGCCAAACGCGCCACGTCGGTATTGCGAATCATCGTGGCTGGCGGCGTGGCATCCGACCGCGTGCAGGCAATAGGGCGAGCCGACACGGCACCCGTGGCAGACAACGCGACAGCCGAGGGGCGGTGTAAGAACCGCAGGACGGAAATAGTCTTGACCCCCAAGATAGACCAAATACTCAAAGCCTTATAACATTGCGCCGCGGCATGAAACGAAGAAAAGATTTCACGCCGCGGCATCTCTTTTAGAACACCACTTTTTCATCCTTCAACGAGTTGTTAAATGTCTAAAGTTGTAGATTTATTGCGCAACTGGACGCTCCCGACAGCCATGGTTGCGGGAGTCCTGATCTACGCCTCGTTCCATTGCATTGACATACTGCGCCCTCTTCATCCCTTTGTATGGGCGTTGGACAGTGTCTTGACGCCGGGCTTCATCTTTGTCCAACTCTTCTTGACGTTTTGCCGTGTCGACCCTCGGGAGTTCCGCATCAAGCGATGGCACGTGTGGCTCCTGCTGTTCCAACTCATTGGCAGCACGGCGGCCTACTTCATTCTTGCGCCCGTCTCGCCCGTATTGGCACAGGGGGCCATGGTATGCCTAATATGTCCCACGGCGACGGCAGCGGCTGTGATAACGTCGAAGTTGGGTGGCAGCGCCGAGACGCTCATCACGTACACCCTGATGATAAACATCCTTACGGCGGCATACGTTCCTCTGGTCTTCCCTCTTATTCATGACCATGGGGGGATGGAGTTCTTATCGGCTTTCCTCTTGATTCTCAGCAAGGTATTCCCGTTACTTATCTTCCCGTTCCTCTTGGCGCAGCTGTTGCGCCTGCTGTGGGGTAAGGCTCATGAGTGGATGCGCGACCACTCGTGGGTGGCGTTCTACATTTGGGGCATGGCGTTGGCCATGGTGATGGGCAAGACCGTCAAGAGCATTGTTGACGACTCTGGCGACGCCTTGGTCATCGTCTCGCTTGCCCTCGTGAGCCTTGCCACGTGTGCCGCGCAGTTCATGTTTGGTAAAGTCGTGGCGGGACACTATGGCGAACGCATAAGCGGCGGCCAGGCGATAGGCCAAAAGAACACCGTCATGGCCATTTGGATGGCGCAGACGTACCTCAACCCCTTGGCGAGCGTCGCGCCCGGCGCATACGTCTTGTGGCAGAACGTGATAAACAGTTATCAGCTTTGGAAGAAGAGGAAGAAAGAGGAGGGGAAGGCGTGACCTTGTGGCTTCACAATATCACAGATTGAGGCAGGTTTCAAAGAGCAAACCACGTGGAATGGCCTAAAATCTTATTTCAAAAAACTAAAACCTTCTCGCAGTGCGGACATTGACGAATACTTTGCTCTTTACGAGTAGCTTACTGATGCTGTTGTTCTACTCATGCAGCGACAACCGCGATGACTATGAATACAGCAGCCAATACATACTAATAAACTCCACAGATAATAGCATTCGTTTTTCATCTGACGAGCCTGAAGTATACGAACTATGTAGCCATGACACCATCTATTACGACAATTCGACATTATGCCCTATCTTCATAGTGGAGCACGGTGGTAATCCCAAGATTCTCATTGGAGAAGACAGTACCATCGCACTGACCAACCCACCCTGCTGGCAATTCAACTGCCAAACCATCCAACTCGGAAAAAACGAATGGCTCCACACATACGTCATTGACGACCAATGGCTTAAGGACACTTGGACAGAATCTAAGACAGGCAAATGCAAAAGAGACGCAAATAAACTCATTCATCCGTAGCGGGTTAACCAATCTCCGCAATCAGGTCATTGCATCGGGCGACAGTAAGCCAACGCAATGCTAACAAAAAGAGGCGCAGGTCACAAAAACACCTGCGCCTCTTTTTGTTAGAAAACCGCACCTCCACAAGAGTCCCTCCTTGCAGCGTTACTTTCTTATATTTCAAGATATTAGACGAGTCTTTGCGCCGTTTTGGAAGTTTTAAAATGGAAGAGCCTTGTTAGGCGACAAATGGCAACAACGGGCGATGGGAAATTTGATTGAATTGGCTTCTGATTTTTATCGCATATAAACAATAAAGCACTACATTTGTCTGACATTTTCTCCAACTGATAAGAGACCCGCCGCTTTTGCGCACTGCGACACCTCCCTCTTCAGCTACGACAAACTCCATCCATAACAAGCGGGTCTGAGGATTCTCGCCCTCTTGAATCCTTGACCCACAGCCAACGAATCCATAAACTCTTAGAATAGCACACACTACAAAATGACAATCAAGAATTACGTTCTTGTCGTCACAGCGGTCATCCTTTCCGCATGCGGAGAGACAGAGATTGAGTCTCCAGAACTAACGCTCGACGATGCAAAAACCACGGAAACCGAGATAGAAGCGACCGTCCCTTTCACGCACGGTGCGACGGTACTCGGCGAGAGAATCCCAAACGCCTACACGCCTGAGCATATGCGCAAGGCGTTGGCAGCCATCAAGGCAGAGGGCGGAGGAAACAAGGCATTGGCCATCAACGAAGAAGACATCGAGGCAACGCACCTCTATCTCAAATTCGCACCTCGCGACTCGGCGGAAGTTGAACTTCTCGACAATGACAAGGAGATAATGTACACCGTAATCCCAATGGACAGGGAGATTGAGCAGATAGGCGACTATTACCACGACCCATCACTGCCGGACAGCGTCCCGACATATCAATACTGCGTTGCAAGAATAGGACAAGATCTGCCCAACGTCCCACACGAGACACTGTCCGAGCTTTACCTTTTGGAAGAAGCAAACGTTTTCGAGGATTGCGACAATGACCTCAACGCGAACAAAGCTACATACGTTTCCATATGGGAGAGGCTCGAATCCAAGGCATTAGAGCTGGCCGGGGTGGTCATTGAGACTGAAAGCGGAAACAAAAGCTCAAAATGGAGACCCGAGGGCAACTTGAAATACTACGACAACACATTAAAAAGAGAAGTAGCCATGGAGGGTGTACCGGTGAGAATCCACAGGGGTTTCACTACGCACCAGTGTTGCACGGACGCAAACGGCCACTTCAGCTTCTCCAAAAGGCGGCACCACATCAGGTGCTACGTCAAGTGGAGGAGGGACGACTTCCACCTGCGTGAAATCGGGCATCCGTTCCAACAAGCCGAGAGTACAATATGCTCCCACATGAAATCAAGCGTAAACCACACGTTCGTACACGGATACGACTCATGGTATTACGCCTCTATTTTCCGCGCGGCGCACGAGTATTACTACCATTATCAGAAATACGGCCTCAGCAGACCTAAAGAGGGAAACCTTAAGATCAAGTTATCAGAGAGACATCCATCAGAGAATGGGACTTTCCACGCTGCATCCGTAATAGGTGCATTAGGACTGCCAGACATTTCTATATATTATTCCAAGGACAACATGGACAGCTCCGCACAACTCTTCAAGACCACTGTTCACGAAATAGGACATTGCGCCCACCACGCATGGAGGCGAATGGATTACCACGGAACTGCTGACAAAGTAAAAGAGAGCTGGGCTAGAGGAGTCGAATGGGTGATGGCTCTACCAATGTACGGCGACAATTTGGCAAAACACGATGGCAGCTCTACGTACACGATGGTCGTGAGAGACCTTTTAGACGACAGCAATCTGTACAGAACTGGGCTTAACAACAAAACATATAAGAAAAAAACACCATGCTGTATATCCATGTCCGACATTGAAAAAGCTCTGCACGGAGCAAAAAGATGGAACGAATGGAGAGACAATCTGATGAAACTATACCCGTCAAAAAAAGATGACATCAATGGAGTTTTCAAGATTTGGGAGAATTAGATATCTCACCTTTTTCGCGGCATCTGCCCTAATGGCATCATGCAACGAACCTCCAGAACCAGAGGAGCTGCCGTACGAGGAATATACCGTGCGGAATGAGACAAGCGCATATTTACTGTCCGTAACATGCGCCAAATTCCAATACAAGCGTGAGCTCTTCCTTAGGAAAAGCGAAGAATGCACAGTTTCCACCCTTCGGGGAGAAGAACGCAATTGGGCTAAAACGCACCCGAATGCCGTCTCTTGCATTATCTCCCTGCCAGACAGCGTGATTGAGATTGTGCCAAACTTGGTGTCGGACGACAGCTGCTACAACGCCTTCAGCGGTCTCGAGGAATGGTACACAAGCTATGAATACAACAATAACGCAACGTACCAGCTGGAGGTCACGGACGAGGTCCTGCGCAAAGTAGCCGACAGAATGCGAGGCAAGGGGCTTCCGCCATTCCGAATCACGAAAGAGGTGATTGCGAACAACAGCCAATATGACGCGAAGATCTCCACAAAGAAGGACGGCAAAGAACTTATCTCGGTATTCGTAGCCAAGAACGACTCGGTTGTACTGCCAAAAAACGGGGCCATATTACAGTCGGACGAGTACGTAATCGAGATTGACGGCAAATCACGCTCTTGGGACAGGTACTTGTATGACGATTTTGAAAGCTATTCCGTCCGGCTCGGGAAGTCGGAAGTGGGGTACCGCAAGTATGTTTTGACAGATTTCTGGGTTAGCATGACATTAGAGAATTAGAAATCGCCAGCCGCCAACCATCCTTAGAGGGTTGGCGGCTGTTGTATAAGAAAAAAATATCGTATGTTTGCTACTGCAATCCGAGTACGAACATCAATTAATGAGGAAAAGGCTTCAAGCGAGAAACCCAACGGAATGGCCTAAAACCTTATTTCAAAAAACTAAAACCGACACGCCATGCGGACATTGACGAATACTTTGCTCTTTACGAGTAGCTTACTGATGCTGTTGTTCTACTCATGCAGCGACAACCGCGATGACTATGAATACAGCAGCTAATACATACTAATAAACGCCACAGATAATAACATTCGTTTTTCATCTGACGAGCCCGAAGTATACGAAATTTGTAGCCATGACACCGTCTATTACGACAATTCGACATTATGCCCTATCTTCATAGTGGAACACGGTGGTAACCCCAAAATTCTCATTGGTGAAGACAGTACCATCGCACTGACCGACCCACCCTGCTGGCAATTCAACTGCCAAACCATCCAACTCGGAAAAGACGAATGGCTCCACACATACGTCATTGACGACCAATGGCTTAAGGACACTTGGATCGAATCTAAGACAGGCAAATGCAAAAGAAACGCAAATAAACTCATTCATCCGTAGCGGATTAACCAATCTCCGCAATCAGGTCATTGCATCGGGCGACAGTAAGCCAACGCAATGCTAACAAAAAGAGGCGCAGGACACAAAAACTCCTGCGCCTCTTTTTGTTAGAAAACTTCACCTCCCCAAGATATGCCGAATTGCGATTATTGGGTGGTAGAGAATTTCACCATTAATCTTCAACAAATCGAATCTCGACTCGACGGTTTTTGCGTCTTCCTTCGGTTGTCTTATTATCGGCGACGTTTTGGCTGTCTCCGTAACCTACGGTTATGATTTTATCGGCATCGCACCCCATTTCGACGAGGAAGGACTTGGCAGCCATGGCGCGAGCTTCGGAAAGGAGTTGGTTTCGGACTTTGTCTCCCGTATTGTCGGTGTGACCACCGATTTCTACTTTTCTGCCAGTTTTCTGAATAAGGTTGGCAACTCGCCGGAGCTCATCGACAGATGTGGCGAGCAGTGTAGAGTCGCCAGTATTGAAGAAAAGATTATTGAGGGGCATTGGGATCTTCTCGTCAATCATTTGCTGAATAGTGGCGATATTGAGATTATTTTCAATGACGACGTTTTCGTTCTTTTTGCTCAAATCGAGGTTGCTGGACAGCGGGAAGAACTGTTCGTCGTCGATGTAGTAGCCGTAGTTGCGACCCATTGGCAAGATGATGAAGAACGAGCCGTCTTCGGGGTCTGTTTGCGATTGTCCAATGATTTTATGCTGCTCAAGGTCTTCCCATTTAATAACTGCGGTTACGGGTTTTCCATGGGGGTCGGAGAGTCTTCCGCTAACGGTAGCAACGGGGTTGGGGCGCATTTTTTCTGGTAGATTGAGCCAGAAGATGTCTTGGTTGTCGTTGAGCGTTTTGGAGAAATAAGCAGTCTTGCCGTCAGTTGAAATCTTGTACCAGCACTCGTTGTCGATGGTGTTTATCTCTTTGCCGAGACTGACGGGCTCGCTCCATTCCGTCCAACTATCGTCGCGCAGGCGTGTGGACTTGAATACGTCCAGACCGCCAATAGCACCGTGGCCTTCAGAACAGAAGTAGAGCGTCTTCATGTCGGGGTGCAGGATTGGCGAACGGTCGCAGAAAGGCGTATTGATTGTAGGTCCGAGGTCGACAGGCGTTCCCCATTCTCCATTCTCGTCAAGAAGTGAGACATAGATGTTCTGTGAAGTTGACAGTTCGTGAGGCGAACAGTTACGAGAAGTGAATAGGATTGCTCGCCCATCGCTTGTAATCATGGCATCAGCTTGCCACGATGAAATGTTGATATTAGACGATAGCGATTTTGGTGAACTCCAGCCCTTAGCAGTTTTTTCGGAAACATATTGGTTGCCGTCTTTAAAAAGAATGAGTTTAGTGCCGTCGGCAGAAAGAGCTTCGGGGGCCTCGTTACCGTAGGGGGTATTGAGATCTGGTATAAGCTTAGCTTTCGTCCAAACGCCATTACGCTTTGTAGAAATGAAGATGTCTTCAAGACCCATATTGTCTTTACGGTCTTTCCCGCAAAAGAGCATCGTTTTCCCATCGCCCGACATGGCAGAGCAGTATTCTTCACCCTTTGTGTTGATATTTGCGCCAAAGCTATTCACTTTCACTGCTTTGTCGGCAGGAGCTTCGAGTACGGAGAGGAGGTTCATGTAGTTGTGGTCAGAACCAAAGCAGTCGGCAAATTTCTTAACCGTGGCTGCGGCTTTCGCCCAGCTTTTCGTTTTCAAATCTTCAACGACAAGTTCCCTGAGTTGGAGAAACGCAGCGTAGTATGGAGCCGCAGCACATATAAATTCATCGGTTGTGCCAAACTGATATATGTTTGCGAGAGCCAAGTCATTCATTTTCAGTTTGCGCAGTTGTTCGCAAGAATTAGTGAGGTCGTACGAGTCGTAGAATCTTCTTAAATCAGAAATGTCGCCCGTTGAAGCGTAAACGTCGTGAAGCACAAGAAGGCATGAGTCTCGAAATGCGGTGTCGAACGACTCGATACAGTAGTCAAGGTTGCTGACGTTGCGCGACTTCTTTACGAGCTGACACATTGCGCTTTGCGCTTTGATCCTCTGCACCTTATTCTCGGGGTATTCTTTGAAATAGTTCTGATACGCTTCCCAATCAGCATTTGCCGTCAGGCGGACATATTGCATCTCTTTTGCTTTGGCAGTGGCGATGACAGCATATTGGCTCTGGGGGTATTGCTGCGCATAATTCCAATAACCTTGCTCAGTATTGAGGCGTTGGGTGTCGTTGTAGGCTATTTGGAAGATGTGCTCCCATGCTTTTGGAGCCTCATTCGCATTGGGATATTTACTCAGAAAGTCGTTATAGGCGGCAAGGGTGCCAACATTATCGGCCTCTTTGTAGGCGAGTGCGTTTCGCTCTTTTGTGGCTTGCTTGACCTCTTTCGCTTGGGGGTATTTCTTCAAAAAGGCATCGTACGCGGCTACGCTGTTTTGTTGTTGCGTCTGTGCGAAGGCAATGGCGTTACGCTTGTTGGTGGCCTCATATTTTTGATTGGCACTGGCGCGGGCGTAGAGGTTGAGGAACTTGTCGTAATTCTCTACCGATGGATTATTGTCAGCTTGCTCAAGCCCAAGTTTTGCCAATTCGATGTAGGCATTTGCATACATATCTACATTGTAGCCGTGTTTTTCAAGTTTCAGACGTCGCTTTTCGTCGGCCTTAGCGTAGCAATCTTGCGACTTAAGCATATAGTCGTAGGCCTTATCGGGATCAAAATTGACGTATGATTTTGTGGCGTGGAGCATAGCCGCCGCATAGAAGACCGTAGCGTCAGGCTCTTTGTTAATGGCTTGGAATATTTTTTCCTGAGCCTTTTCGTACTTGCCTTTAGCGATATAGCCATCGCACGGGTACTCAACCTGTTGCGCAAACGCAACAAGAGACATCTGAGACAACAGAAAAAAAGCGATGATTCTGTTCATGATTAGTGAAATATTTAAAAGTTGTCAGTTAGCCGCATCCATTTTTAGCATCTCAGCGGCCGATAATATGCCTGATGGCCATTACGGGGTGGTAGAGAATCATCCTCGGGCCGCACCATCGCATGACGGTCCGCATCAGTTCGCGCCGCGCCGGGGCGTAGCAGTGGACGGGGCACTTGCGGCACGTGGGCTTAGCCTCGCCGAATTTGCAGCAATCCAACCGCTTACGGGCGTAGGCGAGCAGCTCTGCGTACTCTTGCGGCAACTCATCTACGCCGAGCCGGCGGCGGCAATAGAGCCGCACCATGACCTCCACCGTCGCCTTCTCGCGCTCTATTCTCGTCATGCCGGTTAGTCTATGCGGAGAAGCTCGATCTCGAAGACGAGGGTAGAGCCGCCAGGAATTCCGGGCTGGGAGAACTTGCCGTAGCCCATTCCGGCTGGGATGTAGACCTCCCACACGTCGCCGACGCACATCTTCTCAAGTGCCACAATCCATCCCTTGATAAGGTCGCGCGGCCTGATTGCGAGCGGAGCGCCACCGCGGCTGCTGTCGAACTCCCGCCCGTCGATGAGGCGACCCGTGTAATGGGCCGAGATTACGTCACTAAGGGCAGGGTGTACGCCATCGGCGACTCCCTCTTTCAAGACCTTGTAATAGACACCGCCTTCGAGGGGCATCACGCCCTCTTCTTGCGCTTTCTGTTCGAGCCATTTCTTGTTGGCAATGGCGTATGCTTTCTTATCCATGTGGTTTAGAGTTTTGTGACAGACGAGACCTCGGGGTTGCCTTGTCCGGGCAGCGGCTCGTAGATTACGACCTGATACTTATCGCCATTCTCGGCCTTGCAGGTGAAGGCGTAGTTCAGCCCCGCGACGACCTGCGTGGCCACGCGGCGCGGCTTCAGGGCAATCTCGCCCCGATAATTGCTCTCGAAGAATTGGCGGTCTTGGTCGGACAGTCGCCTCGGCTCAGAATAGCCTCCACACATGGGGACACTCGACGAGCAAGACACGAGGGAGAGTGCGGCGGCCATGGCCATCAGATGCTTCATGCCTCTCATTGATTCATCAAAGATAACGAGAAAGCCCCGCCACATCGGGGGGACATGAGGTCCTTCGTGTGGGGCGGGGCAATATGCTTAGTTATTAGGGCTTTACGATTGTTACTTCGTAAGCTCATCGGTATCCATGGCAATCATGAGCTCCTCGTCGGTCGGGATGACGCAGACGGTGACCTTGCTGCCCGGCTTGGAGATGATGGCCTCCGTTCCGAAGACATCCTTGTTCTTCTCCTTGTCGAGCTCAACGCCCATGAACTCCAGGCCTTCGCAGGCCGTCTCGCGGCAGTTCCACTTATTCTCGCCGACACCGCCCGTGAAGAGGAGGATGTCTACACCACCCATGGCGGCAGCGTAGGAGCCGATGTATTTGCGGACGCGGTAGTAGTACATATCTTGCGCCAGTGCTGCCCTCTCGTCGCCATTGTCGCGAGCGGCCTGAATCTCACGCATATCGGAGGTTGTGCCAGAGATGCCGAGGAGGCCTGACTTCTTGTTCATGACCGTATCCAACTCGTTGACATCGAGGCCGGTATGGTTGACGAGGAATGGGATGATTGCGGGATCGATGTCGCCGCAGCGGGTGCCCATCATGAGGCCTTCGAGAGGGGTAAGACCCATGCTCGTGTCGACACACTTACCGTCGACGATGGCAGAGATGGAGCCGCCGTTGCCGATGTGGCAGGTGATAATCTTCTTGCCGACGGGGTCAACACCGAGGAACTCGCAGACGCGGCGAGAGACGTACTTGTGGCTCGTGCCGTGGAAGCCGTAGCGGCGTACGCCATACTTCTCGTAATACTCGTAGGGAAGGGCGTACATATAGGCCTTGGCGGGCATGGTCTGGTGGAAAGCCGTGTCGAAGACGCCTACCTGTGGGATGTTGGGCAGGAGGGCCTTGACGGCGTTGACGCCCTTGAGGTTGGCGGGGTTGTGGAGGGGGCCCATGTCAGAGCAAGCCTCGAAGATGTCGAGGACCTCCTTGGTGAGGATGGAGCTCTTGGTGATTTTGGAGCCGCCGTGGAGCATACGGTGACCTACGGCATCGAGCTCGTCGAGGCTCTTGAGGACGCCGACCGTGGGGTCGGTCAGTTTGCCGAAGACGACCTCGACACCCTTGGTGTGCTCGGGGATGAGAATCTCCTCGATCTGCTTCTCGCCGCTTGGGGTTGAGAACTTGATGAAAGAGCCCGGCATACCGATTTTCTCGATACCGCCACTGGCCAAGACCTTCTTGGCGGGCATCTCGAAGAGCTTGTATTTGATGGACGAACTGCCGCAGTTCAGGACGAGTATGTTTTTCATACGCATGGATATATTTAAAGTGACCTGTTAATATGGCAAAAGGCCGTGCGCGACTCTGTTGCCTGACGTCGCGCCGGCCTTAAGCTGAAATTCTTATAAACGCTTTAGTTCTCTTGCGCCTGGTCGGCGGTGATGGCGATCATCTTGACGATGTCGGAGACAGAGCATCCGCGCGAGAGGTCGTTGACTGGGCGGGCGATGCCCTGAAGCACGGGGCCGATGGCCTCGGCGCCGCCAAGACGCTGCACGAGCTTGTAGGCGATGTTTCCGACTTCGAGCGAGGGGAAGATGAGGACATTGGCCTTGCCGGCGATGTTGCTGCCTGGGGCCTTCTTGGCTGCCACAGCCTCGACGATGGCGGCATCGGCTTGGAGCTCACCGTCAATCTGCATATCGGGAGCGAGTTCTTTGGCAATCCTGGTGGCCTCGACGACCTTGTCGACGACCTCGTTCTTTGCGCTGCCCTTTGAGGAGAAGCTCAACATGGCGATTCGCGGCTCGAAACCGCCGAGGACGCGCGCCGTCTTGCCCGTGGCTACGGCAATCTCGGCGAGCTGCGGGGCTGTGACGACAGGGTTGACAGCGCAATCGGCAAAGACCATCACGCCATTCTCGCCATACTCCTTGTTTTGGAGGAACATGAGGAAAGCGCCGCTTACGACGCTGTTGCCGAGCTTCGTCTTGATGATTTGGAACGCAGGACGGAGGACGTCGCCCGTAGCACTGTCGGCACCGCTGACCTCGCCGTCGGCGTCGCCCGCCTTAATCATGAGGCAGCCGAGATAGAGGTTTTGCTCTGCGAGTTGGGTGGCCTTCTCAATTGTCATGCCCTTATTCTTGCGGAGCTCGAAGAGGAGGTTGGCGTATTCGGCCTTTTTAGGGTTTTTCTTAGGGTCGACGATTGTGGCCTTATCGATATTCTTGAGGCCCCACTTCTCGACATTCTTTCGGATGTTCTCCTCGTCGTCGATGAGGATGATGTCTGCGAAGCCCTCGGCCAAAACTTGGTCAGCCGCGCGGAGGGTGCGCTCTTCATAACCTTCGGGCAGCACGATACGCTTCTTGTTCTGTGCCGCTTTCTGTTTCAGATTTTCAACGAAACCCATTTTTGAAAGTATGTGTGTATGTTTTGTTTTGTCGGAATGACTGGCGGCTTCGCTCCTTGCGCATCGTAGGGGTGGGTGTCGCTCACTGTGGCGGCGTCCGAACGCCGCGGTAATGTTCTACGTAGTGTTGCCGACCATTGTTGCAACGCTCGCGAAGATAAAGAATTAGCATTTGCGTTGCAAAAAAAGGGCTTCAAAATGCAAAGTGGAGTTTGCAAAATGGGACGCCCTACCCCATTCGGCTACGATAGTCTGCGTAGGAGAATTGTCGAACCACGCGCAGGCCGCCGTTCTTGGGGTCGAAAATGGCTATGGAGGGGTGGGAAACGCCGTTGAACATTGTGGTCTTGACGGTAGTGTAGTGAATCATGTCCTCGAAGATGATGGCATCGCCCACCGAGAGGGGCTTGTCGAAAGACCAATCGCCGACATAGTCGCCCGAGAGGCAAGAATTGCCGCCCATGCGGTAGGTGGGGAGGCCGTCGACGGGGTCGAAATGGGCACCGCGGATGGCGGGCTTATAGGGCATCTCAAGGCAATCGGGCATGTGGCAGGCGAAAGAGACATTGAGAATGGCGGTCTTGACACCCGCATTCTCCACAATATCCTCGACCGTAGAGAGGAGGAAACCCGTCTGCCAAGCGAAGGCGGAGCCTGGCTCAAGAATCACCTGCAAGTGGGGATGGCGCAAGCGGAAGCCGCGCAAAGTCTCGACGAGCAGCTCGACATCGTAGCCCTTGCGGGTCATGAGATGACCGCCGCCGAAATTGACCCACTTGATTTGCGGGAGCCATGGGGCGAAACGCTCCTCGAAAGTGCGGACGAGATTGGCAGTCTGCTCGGCACTGCTCTCGCAAAGGGCGTGGCAGTGGAGGCCCTCGACAATATCGGGGAGGCTCTGCGGAAGAGCCGAAGAGAGAATGCCCAGGCGCGAACCCGGGACGCAAGGGTTGTAGAGGTCGGTATCGACTTGCGCCAGCTCGGGATTGACGCGGAGGCCGACGCTGACATGATGGGCGGCACGGGTTACGGCGGGCGTGAAACGCTCAAGCTGGGTGAGCGAATTGAAAGTGATGTGGCGGCTGTTGGCCAGAATCTCGTCAATCTCGTTTTGAGAATAGACGGGCGCGTAGGTGTAGGCCTTGCTGCCAAGCTCTTCGGCGGCGAGACGCGCCTCGGCGAGAGAGCTTGCCGTGGCACTGTCGAACATCTCGCGGACAATGGGGAACGCGTCCCAGAGGGCGAAAGCCTTGAACGCAAGAATGATCTTGATGCCCGCGCGGTCTTGGACGTCGCGGATGAGGCGCATATTGGACCTGAGCCTGTCGGCTTCGAGGACATAGCATGGCGACGGGACTTGCGACAAGTCGAGCGTCGCGGAATTATCGTTTTTCATGATGCGCAAAAGTAAGAAAATAGTGTTCGAAAACTTTCTTCAGAAATAGACGGCCGGCTCGGACATACGGGGGAAAAAGGGAACACCGCCTCGCAAAGCGAAGACGGCGTGTCGCGTGCATACGTAAATGAATTATAGACTCTCTATCTCTTCGGGTGACAAACCCGTGGCCTGGGCGATGATTTGGACGTCGACACCCATTTTCTTCAGGTTGCGGGCGCTTTCAAGACGACCTTCTTCCCGACCTTTCGCCAAACCTTCTTTCAGACCCTCCTCTTTTCCCTCAAAGCGTCCCTCCTCGCGCTCGGTGTAGATGTTGCTGCGAAGGATGACGACGTTGTCGAGGTGGCGGTAGTAGGCGGCGAGCTCCTCCTTGCTCATGCGGTCCAGCTTGAGCCTCTCGCGGGCCTCCTCGAGGCCGGGGGCCGTGGCCGTGGAGGGGATCTCGCCTGTGTTCAGGTAATAGATCCACTCCTCGAGCGGGCTCTTCGCCACATGGTTGAAGCCGTTCACCCGCAAGATGTAATACTCGGGGTAGAGCTGGCTGACGGTGTCGACGTTGAACCTCTGGCGCTGGAAGGGCGAGAGCTCGAGGAGCTCGTTGGTGTGGATGCCGCGGAACTCGGTCTTGCCGTGGTAGACGTAGTCGGAGCCGTGACCGAGGGCGAAGTAGACGATGTTGACGCTGTATATTTTACGGACTTTCGCGTAGCCCTCGCCACGGTTGACGTACTCCGTCACGAGCTTGGACGCGCCGAAGAGCATCCGCTGGAAGTAGGCGTACTCGCTGTTGTTTTGGACCTCGATAAGGATCAGCTCGCCCTTCGAGTCCTCGGCGAGGATGTCGACGCGGTTGTACTTGTCGTACTCGTCCTCCTGGTTGCTCTCGCTCTCGAGGAGCTTCTGGATTGTTATCTTCTCGCCGAGCAGGGTGGTGAGGAGGCCCTCCAGCACGACGAAGCTGGCCTTGTTGCGCAGAAGGCGTTTCATCGCCCAGTCGAAACGGATTATCTGGTTCTTCGATTGCTTCACGGGGTTCGAGGTTTTATGCGACGTCGGCTAAGGAAAAGAAAATTGCCGGGATTAGCAAGTATATGGGGCAGAGTTTTAAAACTTTGAGCACAGAGAACAAGAAAAAAGCCCGCCGCGCAGGCTTTTCGCAAGGGAAGTCTTGAAACCCATGCGGCCATTGCGCAGCGGACGGAATTTTAGAAAAATGGATTGTAACCGAATATTAACTTTTGAGAGCTACTACGGGGTTGGCACTTGCCGTGCGCCACACTTGCGCAGCGACTGTGCAAAGCGTAACACAGCCAACAGCGAGGAGGGCGGCCACGAAGATGAGCGGCGAAATCTCCACACGCTCGGCAAAGCCTGACAGCCAGTGCTGGCATAAGATGTAGCCCAGCGGGGCTCCAAGGGCGAAGCAGACGCCAAGGATGACAGCGTAGCGGCGGACGAACATCATGACGACAGCCGTAGTCTCGCAGCCGAGGACCTTGCGGACGGCAATCTCCTTGCGGCGATACTCAGCCTCGAACATTGAGAGTCCGAGAACGCCCATGAGGCTCAGCATGATGGCGATGACGGAGAAGAGCATGACCTGCGAGCTGAAACGACGCTCGGAATCGTAGAGGAGTTTGAGGTGGTCGTCCATGAAGCAAAGCTCGGCCTGACCGTTGTCGTTGTACTTATCGAGGACGGAGTGGAGGGAGTTGACGACCTCGACGAGGTCGGAACCCTTGGCGACGCGGATGTTGATGACGCCGTTGCCCCAATCGCACGACTTGGAGAAGACGCAGAAGGCCATTGGCGAGTTGTTGGCGTGGCGCAAGCTCTTGTAGCGGATGTTGTCGCATACGCCGACGATAGGCCAATCGTAGGCATCCTCGCCATTTTGTGAGGACCAGGAGTTGTCGTGGAAGGGCGGCTTGCCGACGGTGAACCAGGGGAAGCGGTCCATGGCCGCCTTGTTGAAGATATAGGCACCGTTGTCGGTCTCGTTGAAGCTGCGGCCCTCGGCAACCTTGATGCCCAAGGTCTCAAGGTAGTAGGCATCGCACTTTAGGCAGTCGAAAATTGCCATGTGCTGCTCGTCGTCGCCGCGGCCGATGTTCATGTACCAGTCGACACCAATACGGAAGTTTGAGAAGCTGACGTTCTCGACACAGGAGAGGGCGATGAGCTCGGAACGGACGGCATCGTAGTGGCCATGGATCTTGAAAGTGGTGTTTCCGAAGACGATAGCGTCTTTGTCCAAACCATATTGCGCGTTATTGATATGGCGGAACTGGGAATACATGATGCCGATGCAGACCACGAGCGCGAAAGCCACAACGAACTGGAAGCCGAGCAGAGCCGTGCGGAGCATACGGCCACCGTGAGAGAGACCGAAATCGCCTTTGAGCGCGACGGCGGGCGGAATGGAGGTGGCGTAGAAAGCGGGATAGAGACCAGCCAAGACACCAGAGACGACGGCCTCGACGAGGGTCAGAATGACCAAGTAGGGATGGGCGGCGAAAGAGACATCGGCCTGGACAACATCTTGAAGTCCGAAGCGGCAGCCCACCAGGACAAGCCCGCCCGCCAAGAGGAACGCCACGAGGCAGACGGCGACACTCTCCAAGATAAGGGTGGTGCGGAGCGAAGCCACAGACGCGCCAAGAACCTTTTGCGTATTGATGCTACGGATTCGCATGGGCGTCTCCGCGAGGCTGAAGTTCATGAAATTGATGGCGGAGACGACGACCACGACAATGGCAATTGCGACGAGCAGCAAGAGCGTAGTGGTGTTTGCGCCACTTGTGCCGCCAATTGTAGAGAAGTGGACATCCTCCATGCGGGTGTAGTTGATGACGTTCTCCTGCACCGGCTCGCCCTTCTCGTCCTTCACCTTCTTGAGTGTCGCGCTTGCGGCGGCAACAACTTCGTCGGCGGCGGATGCGTTGTCGAGGCGGAGGTAGAGCATATAGTTGAACTGCATCCAGTTGTCCTCGGCCTTTAGCATCTCGTCGGAGAACCTGAGGTAGATATCGTTGCCGAAGGTGCTGTTCTTGGGGAAGTCGCGGTATACACCGCCGACCTCGACCCTTTGCCCTGAATCGCGCTCGCCGATGATGATGGTCTCGCCGACGCAGTCGGCACGTCCGAAATACTTAGTGGCCAAGCTGAGCGGCAGGAGAGCCTTTCCGCCAAGAATGGCATCGGACGCATTCCCGACGACCATGTCGGGGCGCAAGGGCGAGAAGAAATCGTAGAAACCGCGGACGATGCGGGTGTCCTTATAGTTAGCCTCGCCGACCCACAGCGGGGACGTGGTGACATAGCCTTGGACGAGGGTGGAGCCCACGACGTGGGGTGAACTCTCGGTGACGATGCGCGCCAAGGGGAGGCACATCCACAATTTGCGTCCGCCCTCATCGGGGCCCGCGTCATAGTCTATGCGGATGAGATTCTCGTAGCCGTCGTAGCCCTTGTCGTAGTCGTAGTCATACTGCACCTGCGTCATGATGACGAAGAACGCCGCGAAAGCTACAGCCAAGCCGACAAGATTTATCACGCTCGCCATCATGAAGCGGCGGAAGGTGTGTATGAAATTGCGATACCAAATCATAGCCTTACTGTTTTATCGTATCACTTATTGACTACTTGTCCGTCGAAGAGGTTAATGGTCCGCATGGCGTAGGACGCATCGCGTTGGCTGTGGGTTACCATGACAATTGTCGTCCCCTGCTTATTGAGTTCGGAGAGGAGCATCATGACCTCCTCGCCGTTGCGGCTGTCGAGGTTACCCGTAGGCTCGTCGGCCAGGATTAGCTTAGGCCTGCCGACCAGAGCGCGGGCGATGGCCACCCTCTGCTGCTGACCGCCGGAGAGTTGCTGGGGGAAGTGGCTGGCGCGGTGGCTGATGCTCATCTGCTTGAGCGCGGCCTCGACACGCTCCTTGCGCTCGGCGGCTGGGACCTTCATGTAGACGAGTGGAAGCTCGACATTCTCGAAGACATTGAGCTCCTCGATGAGGTTGAAGCTCTGGAAGACGAAGCCGATTGTGCCCTTGCGGAGGCGAGTGCGGGAGTTCTCGCTGAAATTGCCTACCTCGTTGCCGTCGAGATAGTACCTGCCCGAGGTGGGATTGTCCAAGAGACCGAGGATGTTGAGTAGCGTAGACTTGCCGCAGCCCGAGGGGCCCATGATGGCTACGAACTCGTGGTCGGCCACTTCGAGCGACACGTTGTTGAGGGCTATGGTCTGAACTTCGTCGGTGATGAAGCTTCTTGTGAGGTTTTCAATCTTTATCATTGTTTTGTGTTTTAGTCTGTTATGTTCAATTCTTCTTTATTACCGAAGGTCTCGTAGCCGGAGGTGACTACTTTCTCGCCAGCCTCGATGCCTTCGAGCACCTCGTACATTTGCGGGTTTTGGCGGCCGATGCGGATCTTGCGCTTGTAGGCCTTTGAGCCGTCGGCACTGAGGACAAAAATCCATTGGCCGGCAGTGGATTGGAAGAAAGCGCCCTTGGGGACCATAATGGCCTTGCTTGGCTCGCCGAGCTGCAGGTCGATGTAGAACGTCTGCCCCGTGCGTATGCTCTCGGGATGACCGCCCTCGAAGACGAGCTCGGTGCGGAAACGGCCTTCGCGGATTTCGGGGTAGACCTTGCGGACGCGGAGGGCGAACTTATCGTCTTGCCTGTCGAGCATGGCGGGTTGGCCGCTCATGACGCGATCCACATAGTGCTCGTCGATGCTGGCGATGACCTTGTAGTCGTTGAGGTCGTTAATCTGGCCGACAAGCGTCCCGGCGGGGACATTTTGGCCGAGCTCGACATCGAGGAGACCCAGCTCGCCGCCTATTGGCGCGCGGACATCAAGTTTTGCCTTGCGCTCGCGGATGAGGATGACATTTCGGCGCATATTGGCCAGGTTCTCCTCCATCTGGTCCATCTGCACCTTGCGGTAGATGGAGTCTTGGCGCAAGCGTTCGGTCACGAGGGCGAGCTTTCTCTTGGCCAGCTCGAAGTCCTCCTTTGCTTCGAGGAATTTCTCGCGGCTGATGAGCTTCTCGGAATAGAGGCGTTCGTACTGGCCGGCAGTGCGTTGCTTACGCTCGGTGTCCATGGCGAGTTGGAGGCGGTCCTGCTCGTTGGAGAGCTTGTCTTGTTGCATCTGCACCTGCGTATTTCGGAGCAAGTTCTGCTTCTCGGCAAGCTCGGCCTCGGCGTTGAGGATTTGGAGCTCAAGGTTGGAATTTGAGAGGCGGACGATTACGTCGCCCATCTGGACCTTTGCGCCCTCCTCGACAACCCTCTCGCGGACAATGCCGCCCTCCTCGGGGCTAATCTGGACGACCTGGATTGGGGCCACCTGGCCATTGACACGCACGAAGTCGTTGAACTCGCCCTCGGTGGCTGTGGCGATATTTAGCGAGCTTCGGCGGACGCTCATTGAGTCGGCACTGCCATTGGTCCAAGCCCATGCCATGAGACCTACGACCGCTATGGCAATGGCACCAATCAAGATCTGCTTGCGGGTAAGCCCTTTCTTCTTTTCTATTTTGATATCCATATCAGATAGTTTTTTGCGCGTTGTGAAAGTTTGTTAGTCCTTGATAATGGGGTCGCCCATAAGGTATGCCAAGTATCTCATTTTCAAGAAGAGCGTCATTCGGCATTGGAGCAGCTGCTGCCGGCTGAGAGCCAGCGAATTGGCAGCGGTCTTCATCTCGATTGGGTCGGCAAGTCCCTCTTCGTATTGACGACGTGAGACAGAGAAAGCGATGCTGTCGGCTTCGACCTTTGCGGCGGCCTGATCCTCATTGGCCTGCGCGAGACGGCAGTCGGTTGTTGCCAGGAGGGCCTCTTCGCGAATCTTGTCGACGGTCTGGAGGTACTTGTCACGCGCCGTCCTCTCGTCGTTCTTGGCCCGTTTGAAGGCTGAGCTCTTGTTGAGACCGTCGAAGATGGGGATGGTGAGTTGCGCCTGGACGTATTGGCTCCTGTTGCCTTTCAGTTGTTGGGAGAAAGAGATGGCATCGGCGGCATCGGTGTCGAGATACTTATTATAGTAAGAGCCAATGCCGGCTTGGAGCGAGATGCTCGGCATCATGTCTCCCACGGCGGCCTTGCGGGCATAGCGGGCGGCATCGTGGGCATGGCGCGACTCGACGACTGAGGGGTTGAAGGTCCTTGCCGCCTCGTAGACCTCCGCCGCATCGGGGATTTGGACTGCGGTCTGCCCAGCTGGCTCGGCAAGGGCGAGGGCTACGGTGTCGGGCAGATTCATGACCATCCGGAGGGAGAGGAGGGCCTTCTCGGCGAGGCCTTGGTAATTGACGAGGTCGTAGCGGTCGGCAGCCACCTGTTGGGCAGTCTGGGCGGCATCGGCCTCGCTCTTAAGGCCGAGTTGGACGTGGCGGAGCGTCTGGAGGTGAGTGCTGTCTGAGGCATCGAGCTTCTCGCGAGAGACGCGGACGAGACCGGCGTAGTAGACGGCATCGGCGTAGGCCTGAAGAACGTCTATGGCCACCTCGTCTTGCGCCCCCGTGACAGCAGTCTGCCCCATACGCAGCTCACTGTTGGCCTGACGGAGACGGTTCACCATGGCGAGACCGTCGAAGAGCTGCATCGAAGCCCAAAGATTGTAGCCGTTGTAGAATTGGGAATAATCACCATACGTATTTGTCGCGTTGTCTATTGTCTTACCTGAATTGAACTGCGCATTGGTGCTGGCGGAGACGGAGGGGAGGAAGGCGCCAATTGCGGCCGTGCGCGAGGCACGGTAGCTGTCGGCCGCGAATTGCGACTGACGGACGGTGTGGCTATTGTCGACAGCGAAACGCATACAATCGTCGACAGTCCACACACCTTGCGCAGAAGCTATGGAGGTCGTCATGAGCAGCAATGCCATGAACGGGATATTTTTTCTTAGTGTCGGATTCATCGTGACAGTCTATTTAATTGTCTTCGCTTAATGAATGTGCCAACGCCGTGCCAGACTTTTTAAACTATTAAAAATCAGCACTTTAAGAAAATCAACATAAGTGTAAACTGTCAAATAATTGGACAGGGGCGTAAAGATTTTTGACAGGGGGGGCATCCGCCGCGGAGATGGCGGGGGCGGGACAAAACGAAAGCGGGAGGCAAACGCTATCATTACGTCTGCCTCCCGCAATATCAGTGCGATGGTGTTCTTTACCTCACTACGACTTTTCGTGTTTCGGCCCCACGCCTTTCGATGTAAACGCCGGGCGTGGTCGGACAGCCGCCGATGGTGCGACCGGAGAGGTCGAGGTACTCGGGAGAGGCGGATGGGGCATCGGGCGAGGAGAGGGAGGATGGAGTTTCGTCATCGTTGCCAGCCCATAGGCGGAGCGACTTGTTGGCTCCCGTACCTGCCGCAATGCTACACTCGATAGGTGTTCCCGATTCCCACTTGGTCTTAGACAGACGAGGCGTGAAATAGGGCGTGTAGATTGCCATACCTCTGTCTCGGTCAAAAGACCAACTATATGTAGGACACATCAGTATGACCTCCTGACCATACGTGTCAGTTGCTACACATTCTATCTCGTTTATAAGAGACCAACCGATAAACGCAGATGATGTTGAAGACGAAAACCTTTTCTTACTCACCCAATCGTTCATATCAGAATAGGCAGAGCGATCTATTGGGCGCAACTCAAATGATTTGAAAAGGCCAATTTTCTGAACGCAGAAGCTGTAAATACAACTGTCCGGCACATTATCGACAGATAGGATGTGAGTTTCGGGGTCACTAAGACCTTGCAAATCGCTGGACAAGAAATGCAATTCACTTGTAACGAGAAAAGCGCGGTCAGACTCTGCCCTTACAAATTTGCATTTGTCGTCGACAACGATAGACAAGTCGGATCTGTCAAACAGAAGTGAGCCATCCTCTTTTGAGAGAAGATTCCAAATATAAGAAGAGCGCCAATTAGACGATGATTCTTGATACTCATCACAAAAATCTGTTACGACAAGAATCTCGCCTTTTCGCAACCAGTAGTAGCAGTCGTAAAACATGGTTGCGGACCCTCTGCTTGCTTCTGCATAGCTATACTCGTCACCATACTTGCCTTCAGCAATAAGTATGAACTCTTCTGTTTTCTGAAGGTTGGGCATCTGTGGATTACTCGCACACTCCTCATAAGTCTGCGCTTGCGCGGTCAAAGCAAAGCATAGTAGACACGCACATAGAATTCTTGGAATCATCTCACCGTCAGTTTATGCGAACTTACATGCTCGCCGTTTTTTACAGACACAATGTAAGACCCCCTAGGATACCCTGCTGTATCAATCTGTTCCAAACGGTTGACAGATTTCTTCATATGCCAAACCCTGCCGCTTAGGTCAGAAATAACAACGATACAATCTTCGCAATCGGTAGGTAAAGCGATATTCACGATGTTATTTGCGGGGTTGGGATATAATCTTACCTCCGACAAATCAACAGATGACATTTCTATTGACTTATTTACAGGAGCAGAAATCGAATCTACAGAAGCTACGGCAATACTTTTAAGCGTATTGGTGTCATCCCAACTAATCGTCTTCTTTGTTTTACAACCATTCTGGTAAGTTACGATTAACCAACCTTGCCCTTTATAGTAATAGCCGCCCACATCTTCGTTAGATAAAGTAAATTGGGCCTCAGAGACTTCACTACCTTCTTCGAGCTTAATACCGTTCACATACCATTCATAGTAAGTTGCTCCTTCTACTGAAACTTCTGTGGTCTCCAAATGCCTGTAACCTCGCCGTATATATGTATCCAATTCAAAATTTGACTCTAATGAAATTGTACGCGAGCAGACTGCGGACGAACCACAAGAGTTCTTCGGCTGCACAGATATTACGTGATTCCCCTCGTTTCCTCTGCATCTAACTGATATACGCTGCTTTGTAGTATTTAGACTGTACCATATAGACCCAAAAGTGGAAGGTATGCTCCATTCGTATTCTATCGAATTCGCAACCGACTCGTCCTCGTCAACAGAAAAATCTATAAAGCTTACTTCTCCGATATTTATACAATCAGCTGCTATACTTATTCCCTGCGGGGCAGCATAAGCCATTTTCACGGCGAGCTTGCTCCAATCTGTTTCATTACAACCAACTGCCCTGACTTTCACAGTATCAACGTGAACGCCATCAGGAATTAGTGTGATGATGTTGCCGTCCGCACTTCCACTTACACCCCATTGGCTTGGATAGCTCCATTCGTAACGGTCGACATTGTTGACAGCTGAGACGGAATAAGTTATCTGAGTAGTATCGCCTGGGTCGAGGCAGGCTTCGCCGGTAATCTCTCCAAGTTGATCAGGAGCTATATAGAACGTGTCAGATATTGCTACCGACAAACACTTACTGCAATAAGCAGTTACAACACCCATACCCGTGCCGACGGATATTTGTGGCGTGGCTCTTTTGCTTTCGTCTTGGCTGACGCTCCACCCTTCGCCGCTTACGTTCCATTGCATTGCTGTTCCTTGCGGTACCTGCTTAATAAAGAACTCGCGTGTGGTATTGGCGGGTAGACAATTGGGAGTTTTATAGTCGTTAGTTATAACATAATCTTCTCGCAGAGAGCGATTTACGTCATAGAGATATGTCTTTTCTGAACAGCCTCCGGTGATATTAAGCATTATAGTTTGCTCATTGTTCTCAGGCTTGAAAGTTATGGAACTCCCGTTTCCATTTTGCGAAAGAATCCTCCAAGTACGCAAGTCCCAATTGTAGTCTACCTCGGGAGAAGCATTGCTAACCGTGAATGTCACACTGTCAGTTCCGAAAGGCAGGCAATAAGAGTTGTCCACCATACCGCTGATGATAGGAACGGGGACCTCGTTATCAAGCGTGAGCGTGAGCGGAGCTTGCTGCGTGACACCTTCGAGACAATTGTATTTGCCAATTCTCGCCGAAATGGTCATACCCGCAATGTTCTCGCTTACGACAAATGTTACAGAGCTTTGGTCGGCCGAGTAGTAGAGTTCGCTGTCGACAAGGCTGTCGGGGATGTCCCAATAATAATCGTCGAAACCGACAACTTTGGCATCGTGGAGGCTCACCCATGGAGCAACCGAATAGGTCACGCTGTCGCCCGGATTCACACAAGAGGGTCCCACTATGGAATTGCCAGACCAGTCGAACGTCTTGTATATTAAGACTTCATAGCCAAACGCTTTGCTCCACTGCCCCCATTCGCAGCTTTCGCATCCAGGGGGGATAATAGTCGTATCGACTTCCGCCACCAAACGTAAGCGACCCTTTGCGTAACGGCTATACTCCTCTGCGTTGGTGGTTCCTGATTTAGAGCGGACTGAGACCGAGCTTCCATTAGGAGAGCCGACAATCTCTACACCGCCTTCGGCGGTCCAGCTCAAACTGCTGTAGGTTAAACCTGGAAGACTTGCCGCGAAGTTAAACGTTTGTGAAGGGTCTGCCGCAATGGACATCTCGTTTTACACGTTCTGCCCGTTGTAAAGAATCCCATACTGGGACTGGGCATTTGCGCCTACGAAGTGGCTCGCCATCGTTAATATGAACAAAGCCAGCAATAGTAGTTTGTTCCTCATAGGAAGGTAAATTATTGAGACTTGCCTGGTCATTTCAGATGGAGAAACGGCTAAGCGTGCTGACTAACTGGGCTTATTGTGTGATCTCTCGTACATGTTGGGTGCGGGGTTTAGTAGTCCACCATCTGTTTGCAAGTTTAATGTTTTTTCGCAAAAGGCGTACCGCAGCAGATGCAACTTTTGACGAAAGGGTCAATATTTGTGACGAATATCACATGGGACAAACTTGCGGGATGAGTTTTCGAGACAGGAGAAAGTGTCCGAAGGCATTTGTAAGCAAGGAAGGCTTTAGGGCAGGAAGCGGAGGGAAAGGAGGGAAGCGGAGGGAAAGCGAGGAAAAACGCGCAACGTCGTGAAAAAACCGGCTTTTGCTATTGCCTTTTACACAAAAAGGGCTACCTTTGCACCGTCTTACCAAAAGGACGGTTGGAATCTTCGGGGTGTAGCTCAGCCCGGTTAGAGTACACGTCTGGGGGGCGTGTTGTCGCTGGTTCGAATCCAGTCACCCCGACTAACCACGGAAGTCAGATAGCTCGCAAGAGTTGTCTGACTTCTTTCTTTTTTTAATATATTGCCATGTAAAACGCCTCCCCCACCCTCGGAATATTTCCTTTCTCAGCTAAAAAATACACCCCATGAAGCCCTCACGCCCATGCCCAACAGGGACGCTCCTGGTAGTTGACGACAACAAAGCCATCCTCCAGAGCGTCAAAATCCTGATGAGCGCATGGTTCTCAACCATCGCCACGACCACAAGCCCCGACAGCGCGACATCCGCCCTTGGCGGAGCTACACCCGACGTGATATTGCTCGACATGAACTTTCATGCGGGCGTAAACAATGGCAATGAGGGCCTCTACTGGCTTAACAGCTTCCGCAACAGGTGGCCAACGGCTCGCATAGTCCTCTTCACGGCCTACGCCGACGTGGACCTGGCCGTGCGAGGGCTTAAGGACGGCGCGGCGGACTTCGTCGTCAAGCCATGGGACAACGACCGCCTCGTGGAGGCCCTGACGGAGGGGCGCAAGAGTGCGGACAAGCCTCAGCCCCAGGCCACAACCGACGCCTTTTGGGGCACGAGCCCTGCCATGTCGGCCCTGCTGAAAGCGGCGGAGCGCGTGGCACGGACGGACGCCAACGTCCTCATAACGGGCGAGAACGGCACGGGCAAGGACGTCTTGGCGCGCCACATACACAGCCTATCGCTTCGCTCGGGGCGACCGCTCGTGAGCGTAGACCTGGGCGCAGTGAGCGAGACACTCTTTGAAAGCGAACTGTTCGGTCATGCCAAAGGCGCATTTACGGGGGCGGACACCGAGCGCGAGGGACGATTTGAAGCCGCCAACGGGGCGACACTATTCCTCGACGAAGTGGGAAACCTCACCCTGCCCCTACAAGCCAAGCTCTTGACCGCCTTGCAACGCCGGCAAGTGACGCGACTGGGCACCAACAAACCCATTGACGTGGACATACGCCTAATTTGCGCCACAAACCGCGACCTTTGGAAAATGGTGGCTGACGGGCAATTTAGGGAAGACCTCCTCTACCGCATCAACACGATACACCTTGAGATTCCGCCACTGCGCGAGCGGACGGGCGACATCATACCATTGGCCGAGACCTTCATCCGCCGCCTCGCCTCGCGTTATGGGCGGGGAAACATGAGCCTTACGCCAGCCGCGGAGAGAGCCTTGGCGACATACACATGGCCGGGCAACGTGCGTGAACTGGAACACACGATAGAGAAAGCCGTCATCATGACGGACGGCGACACCATTGGTGCAGAGCACTTCTCCCTCGCCCCGCCCAAGACGGCGACAGCGCCATCTACACCCCACCTGACCACCCTCGACGAGATGGAGGCCGACGCCATACGGAGGGCCATTGACGCGGCGGGGGCTAACATGAGCCTCGTGGCCCAGACGCTCGGCATATCGCGCCAGACGCTTTACAACAAAATGAAACGCTATGGCATATAGCCTCTTACGCTCGTTGCTGCGCCGCCCCGTGGTGGGTGGGATTATCATTGTCGCAGGCAGCGTGGGCGCCACGTGGTCCGTGATGCATGGGGAGACGGCGTGGGGCGTGGCCTCGGGCATCGTAGCGATATACGGCCTATGGAAAGTGTGCAGCATTGAACGGCGCATGACGGGCAAGCTCAACTTGATGATTGAGGCCATTGGGAACAACGACTACACCATGCGTTTTGGCGGCAGATGGGCCATGGGCGACGAACGGGCATTCAACGCCGCCCTCGGCAGACTGTCTGACATCATGCGAAAGGAGAAGATGGCCGTGGCCCAGCAGGAGAACTACCATACGATGGTGTTGGACGTAATCCGGACGGGCATTGTGGCCGTATCGACAGACGGCTTCGTGAGGCAGGTGAACGCGGAAGCCCTGAAGACACTCGGCCTCGTGGTGTTGACCCACGTGCATCAGCTGGACAACCTCTTGCCCGGAATGGACGACCAGCTGCGCCAAATGGCGGACGGCGAGAGCCGCCACGTGAGCTTCAACAGGCACGGGCAGGAGGCCCAGCTGCTCATCAGGGCCTCGTCGGCCATGCTGGACGGGAAACGGGTGCGAGTGTTCGCCATTGACGACATACGCTCATCGCTCGACGCCCAAGAGATAGACTCGTGGATTCGCCTGACGCGCGTCTTGACCCACGAGATAATGAACTCCATGGCCCCGATGGTATCGCTCTCGCGGGTGATGCTCGGCACGTGTGAGGATGGCGACGCGACGGACGAGAAGGTTCGCGACGGGCTGCGCGTGATATGCGACACGTCGGAGGGGTTGGTGCGGTTTGTGGAGTCGTTCCGACGCTTCACGTCGTTGCCTACGCCCGTGCCACGCCTGGTATGCGTGGCGGAGCTGGTGGACGAAGTAGGGCGGCTCTTTGAGGCTGAGCCCGACGGGACGAGGTTCTTTGCCGAGATTAAGCCTGACGACCTAATGGTGTATGCCGACCCGTCGCTTGTTCGTCAAGTGGTTGTGAACATTGTAAAGAACGCCCGTCAGGCCATGGCGCAATCGGGCGAGGGTTCGGAGATTAGGGTAAAGGGCTTCTCGGATGGCGACATTGCGACGATAGAGATTTCCAACGACGGCCCCGCCATTCCCGACGACGTGGCGGAGCAGATCTTCATCCCGTTCTTCACGACGAAGCCCGACGGCAGTGGCATCGGGCTTAGCGTATCGCGTCAGATTATGCGCCTCTCGCATGGCAACCTGACCCTCCGTCGCGACACCGTGGGACGGTTTAAGACCACGTTTGTCTTGACGTTTGAGTAGGGGGGGATTTCCTGGCTTGTTGTGATGGCTTGTGTGTGCGAGGCCGTATGGATTGAGACATGGCGGAGATGCGAGTTGGCTTATGACCTTGCAGAGGAGTGCCTCGCATCCCCCGGCGTGGCGGGCGGGACGGACTATTTGACCGATAATCCCCCAAAAACAACCAAAACCAGCCAACCACGCCATAAAAGCGCAGTTGGCAGGTTCAACACTCAATAACAACTCACAAAAGGATGGGTTCTTTGCCTGGGGGGTTAGAAAAGCGAGGCCATCCAGTCCCACATATCGATTACGAGGCCTACGACCCAGTAGATAAGCAGACATAGAATCACGATGAGCACACAGAACCATACGGCTTTGCCGTTCACCTCGTTGATGATGTCCTTGTCGTCGTTGATGTAGCCGACAATGAGGCGGAGGTTCTTCTTATAGGCCTTGTTGAAAATATCTACTATGTCGCCAATGTAGAAGGGAATGGCTCCTAACAGCGCGTCGACCAATACGTTGACTGTGACGGCCAGGGCGAGGGGGATGGAACGCACATAGACAAGTGCGAAATAGATGAAGGGCAGGCCGAGGGCGGAGTTGAGGACATCGCCAATGCCAGGGACGAAGAATCCGATTATTGGGTCAAGGAAATACTGGTCCATGTATTTTGCCGTGGCCTCCATCATGCGGTATGACGTCGTCTGCATCAGCTTGTCGCGTTTGGCTTGTTTCTGCTCTTGCCGCTCTTGCTCTTGAGCCAGTGTCTGCTCTCGTTGGCGGTCTTCCTTCTGAAAGTCCAGAC
The DNA here is from genome assembly GCA_022768325.1 of Bacteroidales bacterium. Lineage (GTDB taxonomy): Bacteria > Bacteroidota > Bacteroidia > Bacteroidales > Marinilabiliaceae > W3P20-009. Next base: position 15,028 of record JALEMI010000083.1, on the reverse strand, counting down.
CGGCGTCGGCTTGCGCTTGTTGTCTTCTGCTGCTTGACATTTTCGTCTGATTTAGAGGTTGGATAATGTTTAGAGTTGAATGTCCATCTCGCCGTTTAGGAAGGCGTTGAAATCTCGTTCCGAGAGGCTCTGCCCGCTCAGTTCGCTCAGCGCGAGGAGGGCCTGCTTGCGCTCGGCATCCGACGTGGCGAGATTGGCACGTCTCATGACTTCGCGGACAAAGGCGTTCTTGTTGTCGATGGCGTTGATTTGCTTACGGAACTCGTCGGCAACGTTTTCATAGTACCTGTCATATTCGGCTGCGGCGAGGCTGCCATGCAACTTCTTGGCGTTCAGCTCAATAATGCTGTTGAGCAGCGACACGCCTTTCTGCACTGCGGCATTGGAGGCAGCCTCGACCTGCGTAACCTCCTCGTCAGAGTATTTGCGATTCTTGATGTCGATGTCCCGACAGTCGTCGACGTTGTTGAGCAAGTCGAGCGCAGTGTTCTTGTCGGCCTTCACGTTGTCGGCAAGGAGGGCTGTGAACTGGGTGAGGTTGCCCTCAATGTCGGCAGGCAGGGCGAGGGCCGTGCGGAAGTCGGGCACCGAAAGCGTCCCGACGAGCCTCTTGTCCAGCTTTGTCTCCATAATCTCGCGTCCTAAGCGCAACAGCGCGACGACGGAACGGAGGTGGGGAAGCATCTTAAGTTTCACGTCGGGCGAGGCCTTAGCCTTATCGCGAATCTGTTTGCTGAGGGCGTCGAGCTTGCGGGCGCACTCTTTGCGCTCGTTTTGCAACTCTTTCACCTCCGCCTCATGGGATGTCAGCTCCTCCTTGTTGAGCTTCAGGTCCGCCATGTTGGATTCATACTCCCTGACGAGCGGGAAGCAGACCTCGTCCCACTCGGCGTAGTTGCGGGCGTAGCGTTTTGAGGCGGAGCCGAAAGTCAGGATGTTAATCAAGAAGAATGGCTTAGAGGGCTTACGCGACTTGGCGTTGCGATAGCTTTGCCTCTTAGAGTCGAGAGTTGTGGTCAGGTCGCTGATGAGGCTCTGGTAGACATCGATGTGCTGCAGGTGGTCGTTAATTCCGCCGTCCAAAGCCTTCAGACGCGCCAACAGCTGGAGGCGTTGCTCTTCGAGGGGCTTGATGTCCGCATTGTTGTAGAGGGCATCGGTTATGGCCTTGATGTCGGACGAGATGAGCCGTGCGGCGTGTTGCAGATAGATGTCCGCCTTGGGGATTGCCACGTCGTTGAGCGTCTTGTAGATGACGAGCAGTCGCCCCAGGTCGGCCTTGACTACCGTGGCATCGTGCTTGACGTTGGTCTTGAAGGTCGTCAGCTCGGAGCCGAGACGGGCTGTCTGCTCGGCCGCCTCCATATAGTGATTAACCATGCCCAGACCCGCCATGACGAGGCCGACCCCCTTGCTGCTCTGACCGGCGGACTGGTAGGCGTTCATGCTGCTCTCAACAGACGACTTGAAGCTGTCGGAAATCTGCCCGATGAGAGTGGAGCAGCTGTCGCTGATGCGGTTATACTCAAGCTCGGTGTGCTTAAATATACTGTCCACGTCGAGAAACTGCACCTGGCTGAAGTCGAAAAGGTCGGGCGCAACCATCTTTACGGAATCCCCATAAATGTCGATGAGGCGCATGGCGTATTCGCGATAGGTGTTTCCAATGTCAGTGCGCAGGGTGGTGAAGTCTGATATGATGTGGCGCACGGAATCTTCGCCCTCTCTATATCTTGCCACCATTTGCGAATAGCGTTCAAAGATGCCCGCCGCCTGCGCGCGAATCTCTTTCACGCCGCCTGTTCCGGCGAGAGTGTCCATAAGCCCCGAGGCCGCCTTTCCCACTTCGAGCGCAATGGCGTTGGCAATGTCCCTCTCAAGTTGCGAGAGCTTGCCGGCCGTCTTATCGAGCTCTTGCTTGGCAAGTTGCATTGCCGCACTGGTCTGACCATTGTTGAGCAGGTCGGTCATCTTGTATTCGTCGACGAGCGGGAAGCGGTTGTCGTTGGTGACGAAGGCCGCCTTTATATGGCTGTCGTTGTTGTAATATTTATAGGCCTCGAACACGAGGCGGCTCACGTCGATGGAGTCGTCGGAGATGCCGAATTTCTTCAACTCGAAGGCCAAATCGGCGCGGAGGTAGGTCTCGTTTTGGCTGCAAATCTTTCTTGCGAGACTGCGAATGGCCTCATAGATGGCGGTATTGTTGTTTTTCATATTAGGGGGATTTACTCCTCAACAGTGTTCTTGCCCGTTGTGTAGCTCTCCGTCATGTCTTTGAGAATGGTTATCATCTCTTGGCGGAGGCTGTCGGGGCTTATTACGGTGAGCTTCCGTCCGTGCCACAGCAGCTCTTGGAGGAAGTCTCGCGTAGGGCGCAAGTGGAGCTTGTAGTCGGTGTAGTCAACGCCTTCGCCAATCTGGACTTGGCTCTTGTGGAGCTTCACCTCGTTGATGTAGTTATTCTCGGGGTAAAATGCGCGGACCACAATATCTTGCGCTGGGACTTCGTCTTGGCAGATGATGCCGAAGCAGTTGTCGTAGAAGCTGGCGGGGGTGAGCTTATTCTTGACCGTGACGGACAGCTTATGCTTGTCGCAGACCACCTCCATCTCGCTGATTCTGTCGAAGGGGAGCACACGTGGGCAATATCGGCCGTTGTCGGTCATCTTGTTGCCGATTACGTACCACCTCTGATGGAACAGCCTCACGAAACATGGCACGAGCGTCATGTGTTTCTCTTCGCCGTAGGCCGTCGTGTAGCGGAATCGGATGGCGTATTGCTTGTCGATGGCACTGAGGATGTCGTCGAGAAACTCCGAGTTGCCCGGAGCATCGTCGAGCATCACCTTGCCGTGGTATTTGAGCTTATCGCCCAACGATGAGATGCGGAGGGCGGAAAGCATCCAGTCGACATTGTCGGTCAGGGCGCCTTCGTCGCGGCGCAGGGAGTATCGGCACCCGTCGCTCTTGTCGCAAAAGATTTCGTAGCCGAACATGGAGCTTATTTCTTCGCGATAGCGATGGAACGTGCGGTTGGTAAGCTCTACGCCCTTGACGTTGCTTGCCGAATCGGCCCACTCTTCGCAAATCTCCGGCAGGGTCATCTTCCTGCGCTCGAGCTTGCCAATGAGCCAGCAATAGAATTTTGTCTTCTTGTCGTTCATTGGTTGAGGAAGTTGTTAATGACCTTGTGCCAATACTCCCAAGAATAGCCTACCGAGGGGTGGTAAACAGCCATAATCTTAGCCCGTCCGCCACTGCTCAGCGCATAGCTGCCCGTGCTGACCACATTGCCATTCACTCTGACGGGTGCGCCATCTTGCCAACGCGCATCGCCGGGCAGACTCTCCCACAGGCGTTTTCCCCACACGATAATGTACTGCGGCTTGTAGGAGTCAATCACCTCGTAGAAGACCTGCTTGGCGGCTTCATATTGCTCGCGCGTGCCAGCCTGCCTCGTATCGTCCATGGCCACTTGCAAGTAGTTGAAGAACAATATGCTCTGCCAGATTTGCTGACGCTCGGCAAGATTAGTCTCATGCCCCGCCAAGCTGCGCTCGAACTTCTTGTACGTGTTCATCCAATCCTCGTGCGCATTGCTGTCGTCGAGATACTTCCGAACGACCATCTGCGTAAAGCCGGCGCATTCGGGATGCAAGGCTGCCACGCCGCAGTCGTGGCACTCGTCGCCGCAATAGTGGCTCTCGCCAAGCACCATGATTCGCTTGCCGAAGATGCCGCCATTCTGATAACTGTCGCCCACAAAGGGGCGGAAGAAAATTTTGGTATTCATTTTATTAAACATATTAGGTTTTTACGAACGTAAAAGTAGTGCAATATGTTGCCAAAAATTGTCATAGGCGTAGAAATTTGCATCTCGCTTTAAAAGGCTTTTGAAAAGCGTTCAAATGGTCTTCAAACGCCGTTTGAACATAAGCAATCGGGGGGACTACAACCTTTTCGGTTGCCGTCCCCCCGTTTCAAATGGGCTGTCGACCTCTACCTCACGTGAGGCTATTGCTCGGGAATCTTGACCGCGAGGTCGTAGTAGGCGTTATATTGATGGTGGTCGAAGACGTCATCGGACTGTCGGGGGTGCTTGGCGTAGTATTCGGCATCGGGCATGAGGATGTAGAACGTACCCGCACGCGCATAGTTGACGCACTCGACATACTCGGGCTGTCGGAACCACGTCATCTCCTTCTCCAGCATCCCGCCGAGCATTTTGCCGAGATACTTTGTCCAGTTCTCAACCTCCTTTTGCGCAGGGTTGTAGAGTTTCCCGTACAACGCCTTGATTTTCATCCTGTTTATCAGGCCAACGGAATTCAGGGCTTCGTCAATTCGGGCAAAGGGGTTGGTGGTTCGGAAGTCGGTTGTACGCTGTACGCTCAGCGGCGTCTCGGGTACCCAGTCTTCGGCGTTGACCACGGAATATGACCATCCGGGCTGCGTCATGTTCTCGTAGTGGAGGGCGAAGAGGTAGTCGCCGGGCTTTGGCGCGGCACTGGTGTAGGTCTTGAAGCGGATGTCGGCGGGAATCTCGCCTTTCGTTTGAGCGCGGCGGAGCATTGCCGTGACGAGATACGCGAGAGCGCCGCCCTGGCTATGTCCCGCGATGAGGAAATCGCGCCGCCCCGTCTTATAGGCGGAGTCGACCTTAGCGAAAATGTCGTCGGCCATGGTCATGAGGCCAGCCACCCATCCGGCATGGACGCACGCCGAGCTGTCGGCGCAGAGGTCGTAGGCCTTGTCGACGCCGACGTGAGCCGTCCCCACGGCGCGGACCATACCCGCATTAAAATTGGCACCCCAGCTGATGAACGTCGAGACGGTGGCCCTCATCATGATGGCCATGACGCCCGTGGCATCGTTTTGCCACAGCTCCCAACGGTTGTGGAAGCCCGTCACTGGCGCGACGTACACCTTGTGAAATGATTTTGGCTCGGGGCAGAGGTATTTCTCGTCAACACTGAGGCTGTCGAGGTGCGACGACATGGCGAGGCACTCGACATACTCGGTCTTGGAGAAACCGGGCGTCAGATGCTGCGCAAGGGCTGGAAGCGTCGCCATGATGAGGGCGACGGACGTAAGTAACTTTTTCATTTTCAATGTGTTTTGAATTGGTGAAGATAGATGTAGAAGGTAGGGCTACTTGGCTGTCGCGACAAAATCGCCGTCGGGGCTGACCTCCTTGTCGTCGGCGTGCAGCTCTCTCTCGGCCTTTAGGTATTTCTGACTGAGGAGGGCCATGAAATGGCTTATTCTGACAATGGCGTTGGTGGTGTCGGCGAGGACGATTTTGCCTTGGAGCTTAAGTAGATAGTAGTCGTAGATGGCGGTCAGGGCGAGGAGGACGTGTTGCATCTTGTCGCCGTCGGGAATCTTCGTCATGAAGAGGGAGAGGTCTGGCCATGCCGTCTTGAAGGCGTTCTGATATGGTATCTCCTCTTGACGTGTGAGGAGGTAGAGGTGGAAATTGTAGACATCGTTGGCGAGCATGGTGAGGATTTGGAGATGCCCGCTCTTGTCGCATCCCTCGCGTTTCATCATGACGCACAGGTTCTCCCACCAGTCGTAGACCTGCTGCCGGGCCACAGGGTCGGCGATTCCGTACTTGTCTATGATATTCTTGTCTATTTGGCTCATATCCAAGCCATTGGCACGAATAAGATCCTCAACATTCCACATATAGAGAATATATTCGACGATATTCTCCTTACGTTTTTTCTGGGCTATGAGCATTGGAGGGATTGTTTAGTTGTGTGTGGGGCGAAGCCAATGGACGCATTAGTCGTTATCTTGTTCCAAAGCCTCGTCATCATCGTCGTCGTCCTCGTCTCCGAAATAGATGTCGAGGTCGTCGTCGTAGGCTGGCGCATCGGCGAAGAAAGAATCGATGTCGCGCCTCTCCTTCTTGGTTGGGCGGCCTAAGCCTTTCTGGCGTTGCATCGACATTTGGAGGTGGTACATCTCCAACAGGTCCTGCTGGTCTTTTGGGGTCACCTCGCGGATATGGTCCTTGACGAGCTTGGCACCCATTCGCGAGCGGGGAATCATGAGGACTTCGAACGATCGCGTAGCCCCTGGCACCTTGATGGAAATGACGTCCCCCACCTTGACCGCGCGAGAGCTCTTGACCTGCGTCCCTCCCATGGTCACCTTGCCGCGCTTCAGGGCGTCGGTGGCAATGGAGCGTGTCTTGTAGAGGCGGACAGCCCACAGGAATTTATCAATTCGGATGGAATCTGCCATAGGGGGTGTTATTTGTTATTAAACTGAGTCATAGTGAGTTGGAGACCTATGCAGACAAAGGTGCGGATGCATTCTGCCGCCATCTCCATTCGCTCATCAACGACAGGTTTCTCCTCGTCGGTCCATTTGCCGAGGACGAAGTCAATCTGACCGCCGCGATGGAACTCGTTGCCAATTCCGAAGCGGAGACGCGGATAGCCGTCCGTGCCGAGGAGTTCGGAGATGTTTTTTAAGCCATTGTGACCGCCGGGGCTGCCCTTGCCTTTTAGTCGGATGGTCCCGACGGGGAGTGCGAGGTCGTCTACTACGACGACGATATTCACGGGCGTGACGTTCTCTTTATCAGCCCAATAGCGCACAGCCTTGCCGCTGAGGTTCATGTAGGTGTTTGGCTTCAGGATTACGAGGTCGCGCCCCTTGACCCGCATACGCGCCACGTCGCCATATCGTTCGGACGTGAAGGATACGCCGGCATCTTGGGCGAGACGCGAGACGATGTCGAAACCAGTGTTATGGCGCGTGTGGGCGTATTCGTCGCCAATGTTGCCGAGGCCTACTATGAGGAATTTCATGGGGTTAGGGGTTTTGGAGGATGTCGTCAATCACCTCGGAGAAGACGTCGGACTCCTTCATTCCGGCGGCGCGTATTTGCTGGGGGATGAAGCTCGTGGCGGTCTGTCCGGGGGTTGTGTTGATCTCGAGGACGAAGGGCGTACCGTCTTTTTTCACGATGAAATCAATGCGGGCTATGCCTTTCATGTTCATGAGGTCGTAAACCTCGGACGCGACATCCTTGACGCTCTGCGCCACAGCGTCGGAGACGCGGGCGGGCGTAATCTCCTGGGTCACGCCGGGGGTATATTTTGCCTCGTAATCGAAGAACTCATTTTGGGACACGACCTCCGTGAGGGGGAAGACTACCGTCCGTTGCGCCGTCTTGTAGAGGCCGCACGTCAGCTCCGTGCCATCCATGAAGGCCTCGATGATGACATCTGGGCTCTCCTTCCGAGCGTTTTCAATGGCCGGGATAATCTCCTCGACTGTCTTGACCTTTGTCACGCCAAAGCTTGAGCCGGCGGCCGTGGGCTTGACAAAGAGGGGCAGCCCGAGACGCTTGACGATGGCATCGGGGTCGGGCGTCTGACCAGGGCGGACACGGACAGAGTCCGCAACGTTGACCCCAAAGGAGCGCAAATAGCTGTTGCAAACGAACTTGTCGAAAGTCATGGCACCCGTGAGGGCTGGGCAAGTGGAGTGCTTCATGCCAATCATCTCGAAATAGGCGGGCATGAGGCCGTTCTCGCCTGGAACGCCGTGGATGGTGATGTAGGCCATGTCGAAAGAGACCTTGCGCCCCTCCTTATCGACAAAGGAGAAGTCGTCTCGCAAGATTGGGAACTCCTCGCCGTCGTATTGCGCGAGCCATGCGTCGCGAGAGATTTTGACGGGGATGAGGTTGTAACGTTCGGAGTCAATCATCGTCATCAGGCCGTCTTTGCTTCTGGCACTGACTTCGGCTTCGGACTGATAGCCGCCGTAGACGATTGCTATGTTTCGTTTCATTGTCGTTATGTCGATTTATTGAAATTCTTGGTTTATAATCAGTTACGCCCAGCCGTGTAGGCTCTCCATTTCTCGATGCAGGCCGTCATGTCGGCTGCCACTTCGGAGTCGAACATCATCTGCTCCTTGGTCCGCGGGTGGATGAAGCCTATGGTCTTGGCGTGGAGGGCTTGTCGGGGGAGAATTTGCATACAATTGGCGACAAACTGGCGATATTTTGGGAACGTCGTGCCGCGGAGAATCTGGTCGCCGCCATAATGGGCATCGGAGAAAAGCGGGTGACCGATGTGGCGGAAATGCGCGCGTATCTGGTGGGTTCGCCCCGTCTCCAGATGGCATCGCACGAGGGAGACGTAGCCAAAACGTTCTAACACCTCGTAGTGCGTCACGGCGTGTTTCCCGATTCCGCTATCCTCAGGGAAGACGTCCATCACCTTTCGGTCGCGGAGGCTTCGCCCAATGTTGCCGCGGATTGTCCCGGTGTCGGACTCCATTAGTCCCCATACGAGGGCTATGTAGGTCCGCTTTGTCGTCTTCTCGAAGAATTGGCGGGCCAAGTCCATCTTTGCCTGTTCCGTCTTGGCCACCACAAGCAGGCCCGACGTGTCCTTGTCAATCCGATGGACAAGACCGGGACGCGCGTCCTTGACATCGGCAAACATGGGGAGGTCGCGCAGATGCCACGCCAAGGCGTTAACGAGCGTCCCGTCGTTGTTTCCGAAACCGGGATGTACGCACATACCGGCGGGTTTATTGACAACGAGCAGATCGTCGTCTTCGTACACGATGTTGAGGGGGATGTCTTGGGGGATTACCTCGACCTCGCGCGGCGGCCAGCTCATGACGATGCTAATCTCGTCGGCGGGCTTGACACGGTAATTGGACTTGACGGGCTTGCCGTTGACGAGGATGTTGCCGGCATCGGCGGCGGCCTGCACCTTGGTCCGCGAGGCGTGGGGAACGTGGTCTACGACATACTTGTCGATACGAATCATCCCTTGGCCAGGGTCGGCCGTAAAGTGATGATGTTCATATAGTTCGCCGTTTGTTCCTCGTTCTTGTTCGTGGGTGTCGTCGTCAGAATCGAGGTCGTCGGCCTCGTCCCACTCGTCCTCTTCTCTCATGATGGTTGTGTTCCTAAAAGTCTGATGTTGAGGGTGCGAGCTTTGAGACATCTGTCGTGAGGGTGATGCTGACGTGGCTCCAAGCGTCCACTCTTCCTGCGGCGGGTGTTGGGCTTTGGCGATAGACAACGGCTGTGGCCGTATCGGCTGCGGAGCTTACGGACTCGTCAAACGTGACGTTGCCGACACTGAGGCGCGCGGCGGCAATGGCGGCTATGGCCTCCTCGTAGGTCTTGGCGGCGAGGCTCGGGATGGTCGTAGGTCCATCGGAACCGCCACGCCCTACGACGAGATCGACGCGTGAGCCCTTGGGGAGACGTGCGCCTGGTGCGACGGACTTGCCGTCGACGGTTTGTTTGAGGACAAGACCGTCGTAGGGGCTTGGCACGGAGTCGACCCTGCCCATCTCCAGACCGGCGTTTTGAAGATTTACACGCGCATTGCGGAAAGAGAAATTGACAAGAGCGGGCATTGAGGTCATCTCTTTGGTGAAGGCGTTGATTGTCACGTAGATGACGCGTCCTTTCTTGACCTTCTTGCCAGCTTCGGGAATCTGGTCGACAATTACGCCGGGTGCGACGTCGGTGCGATAGAGAGAATCGATGAGCTTGATGCTCATGTCGGCATTCTCGACCTCACGCTCCACATCCGCCTGAAGATGACCAACAAGTTGGGGAACGACTACCGTGCGGCCGGAAGTTGTGTAAAAAGCAAGTATTTGGCCTACGAGCCAAAGAAGGAAAACCGTTGCGACGACAGCCAACGCGACTTGAATCCAGAATACGCGCGACTTAAGGAATTTGAAGAAAGTCATTCTACGGGCTTTGATGTTGATGGGGGCGAGAACGCCTCTGATAAATAGTTACAAAGATAAAACTTTCTAAAAGCAGCTCGCAAAAAGCTTGCTATGCAGAGGACGGGAAATGGTGAAGAGCAGGGACGCGATATGTTAATAAAACACAAAACGGACGGAGGCAACACACTATCGCTCAGCATTCGTTACCAAGAGGTAAGTCTCTACCCACAACGTGCCTTCTTGCGAGAGCGGCAGAAAAGGGGTCTCTTTGCATCAGCAAACAAAACAGATAACAAAATGAGTAACACAGAATTACAGAAGGAAGGGGCAGGATTCAGCGTCGCAACAGTAGGCGACCTCGCCACATTCGAGGGCAAGACCTTTGTCAAAGAGATTATGGGGACGACATCCATCGAACTGTCGTTCGGCTCACTTGCGCCTGGCGCAGCCTCCCCCTTCGTCCATCACCACAAGCAGAACGAGGAGGTGTACGTCGCACTGAGCGGCACGGGAGTCCTCACACTCAACAAAGAGGAGATACCCATCGCGTCGGGCAGCATAGTCAGGGTGGCACCCGAAGTGAGCCGCCACATCCGATGCACTGGCACGACGCCGCTTGTCTACATCTGCATACAGGGCAAGGCGGGCTCTCTGGAACAATTCACGCTCGCGGACGGCGTGCTCGACAGATGAGAAAGAGACAAAAGTCGGGGCAGAAGGGCAGTTTTTCGCTGCCTTTCTGTTTTTTTGCGTCATGGAAAGAAGCGAAGACATAATAATGGGAGAGACCCTATTCCCCAACTGCCCCGTGCGAAACATCTTGGCGCGAGTTGGCGACAAATGGTCACTGCTGCTGATGCACCAGCTTTTGCACCATACGGAAGCTATGCGATTCTCAGAGCTTCAAAAAGCAATTCCCGACATCTCTCAAAAAGTCTTGACGACGACCCTGCGCACCCTTGAGTCCGACGGGTTCGTGGTTCGCACCGTCTACCCCGAAGTCCCGCCCCGGACGGAATACACCCTCACGCCTCGCGCCCTGTCGTTCATGGAGGCCTGTCGCCCCATGGTCAAGTGGGCAATTGACAATTTCGGGGACATAATGAGAGACAGGGCAAAGAATGGGACAAAAGCGTAGAAACGGTCAGTATTTGATTTTGAGGGTCTGCTCCTTGCTTAGGCGGCAGCCCTGGTTCGAGTTGTATGCGAAATCTACCTGGGTCAGGTGGTAGATTCCGCCATTCTGCCTTTCCCCCTTCTGCTCTCGCAAAGCGTTGAGGAGGGGCGTATCTCTTGGTCTCATGTGCTGCAGGGTTGCCCCCCCCAAAAAATGACACCAAGCAGTCAACACTTGGTGTCATTCACAAACCGTGGGGTGCGGATTACTTATCTTTCTTAGGCTGCGCGGGGCCGGCTATTGACTGACGCATTTGCGTATCGGCCTCGACGTTCTTGTAGCGGATGTAGTCCATGACGCCCATGTTGCCGTTGCGGAATGCTTCGGCCATGGCCTTTGGCACCTCGGCCTCAGCCTCGATGACGCGGGCTCGTGCCTCTTGCGCCTTGGCCTTCATCTCTTGTTCGAGGGCTACTGCCATGGCGCGACGCTCCTCGGCCTTAGCCTGGGCGATGTTCTTGTCGGCATTGGCTTGGTCCATTTGGAGGGCGGCGCCGATGTTCTTGCCGACATCAATATCGGCGATGTCGATGGAGAGAATCTCGAAGGCCGTGCCGGAGTCCAAGCCTTTGGACAACACGACTTTAGAGATGCTGTCAGGATTCTCGAGCACGAGTTCGTGGCTCTCGGAAGAACCGATGGACGAGACGATGCCCTCGCCGACACGGGCAAGGATGGTCTCCTCGCCGGCACCACCAACGAGTTGGCGGATATTGGCACGAACGGTGACACGGGCCTTTGCGATGAGCTGGATACCGTTCTTGGCGACGGCCGTGACGGGAGGCGTATCGATGACCTTGGGGTTGACCGACATCTGGACGGCCTCGAAGACATCGCGACCGGCAAGGTCGATGGCAGTGGCCATCTGGAACGTCAGGTTGATGTTGGCCTTATTGGCAGAGACGAGGGCGTGAACCACCTTCTGGACGTGACCGCCAGCCAAGAAGTGAGCTTCGAGCTCATCGCGGCGGATGTCTTGCAAACCGGCCTTGTGGGCCTCAATAAGGGCTTGGACAATGATTGAGGGTGGCACCTTACGGATGCGCATGAGGAAGAGTTGGACGAGCGAGATGTGGACGCCCGAGACGAGGGCGGAGAACCACAACAGGATCGGCACGTAGTAGAGGAAAATCGATAATACGATGATTATGACCACCAGTATTACCCCAGCAATTGCGATGTCCATGTTTTCTTGTTCTGCTTTTTAGGGATTTGAAACTTGAGTTGAGAAAAATCCGCCGCAGCTCCTTAACGTAAAGGTCGCCTGGGCGGATTGGGTTGTGGGTCTTACTTCTTGTCGTCCTTGGCCAAGACAGCCAGCTCAAGCTCGTCGAGCTGCTTCTGGTCGAGAGCCGCGGGGGCATCGAGCATCACGTCGCGTCCAGCGTTGTTCTTGGGGAACGCAATGCAGTCGCGGATTGAATCGAGACCAGCAAAGAGGCTGACGAGGCGGTCGAGACCAAACGCAAGTCCGCCGTGAGGAGGAGCGCCAAACTTGAAGGCGTTCATCAGGAAGCCGAACTGCTGCTGAGCCTTCTCGGGCGTGAAGCCGAGAATGTTGAATATCTTGGACTGGAGGACGGCGTCGTGGATACGTATTGAGCCACCGCCAACCTCGACACCGTTGATGACCATGTCGTAGGCGTTGGCACGTACGGCAGCGGGGTCGGTATCGAGAAGGTCGTAGTCCTCGGGTTTGGGGCTTGTGAAAGGATGGTGCATGGCCATGAGGCGGCCCTCCTCCTCGCTCCACTCGTACATTGGGAAATCGATGACCCAGAGGCAGGCGAAGGTGTCCTTGCTGCGCAATCCGAGCTGATTACCCATTTCGAGACGAAGCTCGCAGAGTTGCTTGCGGGCCTTCATGGCATCGGGGCCACAGATGATGAGAATAAGGTCGCCCGCCTCGGCCTCCATGCGTTGCTTGAGGGCTTGGAGGGTCTCCTGGTCATAGAACTTATCGACGGACGACTTGACTGTGCCATCGGCCTCGACACGTGCGTAGACAAGGCCCTTGGCCCCGATTTGCGGACGCTTGACGAAGTCGGTGAGTTGGTCGAGTTGCTTGCGCGTATATGTGGCAGCCCCCTTTGCGCAGATGCCACCAATGTATTCCGCCTGGTCGAAAACGGAGAAGCCATGTCCCTGCATGACATCCTTAATCTCGACGAACTTCATTCCGAAGCGGAGGTCGGGCTTGTCGGAGCCATAGTATTTCATGGCGTCGCTCCACTTCATGCGGAGGAACGGCTCGTTGAAATCGATGCCCTTAACGCTGCGGAAGAGCTCCTTCATGAGGCCTTCGAAAACGTTGAGGATGTCCTCCTGCTCGATGAAGCTCATCTCGCAGTCGATCTGAGTAAACTCGGGCTGACGGTCGGCGCGGAGGTCCTCGTCGCGGAAACACTTTACAATTTGGAAATAGCGGTCGAACCCGGCGACCATCAGGAGCTGCTTGAGGGTCTGAGGGCTTTGCGGAAGGGCGTAGAACTGGCCGGGGTTCATGCGGCTGGGGACGACAAAGTCGCGGGCGCCCTCTGGCGTTGAGCCGATAAGGACAGGGGTCTCGACTTCGAGGAACTTGAGGTCGGAGAGGTAAGTCCTGATTTTTTGGCAAATATCGTGACGCATCTCAAGGTTGCGACGTACGGCCTGCCGGCGGAGGTCCAGGTATCGGTACTTCATACGGAGGTCGTCGCCGCCGTCGGTATCGTCTTCAATCGTGAAAGGCGGCGTGACGCTCTCGTTGAGGACAGTCAGGGTATTGGCAATTATCTCGACATCGCCCGTGGGGAGGTTCTTGTTCTTGTTCTCGCGCTCGCGGACAGTGCCTGTGACCTGAATCACGTATTCGCGTCCGAGTTTTTGCGCGGCGTCGTTGAGAGCGGCGTCGGTTTCGGAATTAAAGACAATCTGAGTGATTCCGTATCTGTCGCGGATGTCGACGAAGGTCATGCCTCCCATTTTGCGGGAGCGTTGCACCCATCCGGCCAAGGTTGTCTGTTTGCCGGCGTCGGCTATGCGGAGTTCTCCGCATGTGTGTGTCCTGTACATACCTGTTTTTACGTTTCTAACACTTTACGTTAGCGAAGTTATGAAATCTAACGTCATGAGGCAAAGCGAAGTGTGAGAAAATGAGGGGTGTGGTGATTTCGGCAATGAATTTATCTCAACGGCGTAAGTTTATGAACGAAAAGAATAGAGATGGCGACCTTATTTGCCAAAGAGCGACCTTGGGAAAACGAACTACCGTTACAAAAATCACTATTTTTGAGGAAGATAAGCAAAAAGACAGCCAAGCCATGACAGAGATACTGAACCCTATATATGACGCGTCGTTCAAGTTCCTGATGGAGGACGCCCGCGCCGCCAAGGCGCTCCTCTCGGCACTGCTCCGCCGCAAGGTGACGGACATAACGCCAATGGCGCACGAGCATTACGACAAGGTGCGGGACAGGGAGGCCGGCAAGGACCTCGGCATCTACCGGCTGGACTACACCGCCTCCATTGAGACCGCGGAGGGTGGCAACGAGTCGGTGTGCATCGAGCTGCAAAAGGTGTGGTTCGAGACGGAGATATACAGGTTCCGCAAATACCTCGGCGGCCAGTACGCCGACCCGAACAACATGGAGACGGGGACTCAGACGCCGCGCCACATAATCGCCATATACATCCTCGGTCACACCATAAGCGAGACGGACAGCCCCATAGCCTACGGATTTGGCGGCCACCTGACGGACTATTACGGTCAGCCCCTGGAGCTGAGCAACACCCATGGCGGGTATGGCAATGGCAAGTTCGTCAGGTGCCTCACGCACGACATCATCATCGTGCAAGTCCCCCGCCTGCCCGACAAGCCCCGCAACGCGGCGGAGAGGGTGCTGGCCATGTTCGACCAGCGGCGGCTCAGCGCGACGGACAAGCACGTCATTGAGCTGCCCGACGACTGCAACTATGACGACGACCCCCTCAGCCATCGCCTCCGCATGGGCTTGGGCGACAAGGAGCTCCGCGAGAAGATGGACATAGAGATGGAGATACTGACCGAGCTGGAGCTACGCAGCGCGGAGTTGAGGGAGAGCAAGGAGATAATCGAGAAGCAGCAGAGGG
>JALEMI010000081.1 GCA_022768325.1 Bacteroidales bacterium | reverse complement strand
TTCCTTATCACTTTGTTTATAGACATCAGCCATAGTATACAGGCGATATGCGGCTCCAATGTTATTTTTAATATTCCGTACACGGTTGTTAACACTCCATACTGCTGACTCGGGATGAATACGGTAAACATATATAACCTTATTCACAAAAGCGATAGTCTTACAGCAGAGAGCTGATTGTAAGCAGAAGAAAGTGTCTTCTCCCATTGCTAAACCCTCCACAAACCGAATATGATTATCTCTCACAACAGAGGCGGGTATCAAAAAACCCCATAAAGCTTCATGCTGGATAATATGGCAAACAGGCTTGGGCAAAATTCCGTTGGGCAGATCAAATTTTGGGTCTGAAACAGCTCTATCCTTGAAATAGACAGCATTGCCAAGTACAATGTCGGCGTTGGTTTCTTGTTGGCGTTGGTAGAGGGTTGTGAGGGCGTCGGGGGTCATTAGGTCGTCGGCATCGGCGAAGAAGAACCAATCGCCGCGGGAGGCGTCGATTCCTTTGTTTCGGGCGACGCTTACGCCGCCGTTTTCACCGGTGAGGACGGTTATGTTGGGGTGCTTGGAGGCGTATTCCTGGCAGATTGACAGGGAGTTGTCGGTGCTGCCGTCGTTGACGAGGATGATCTCATAGTCGCCTTTGAAGTCTTGATTGACAAGGCTGTCGAGGCATTCACGGAGGTATTTGGATGCGTTATAGACGGGGACTATGATGGAGATGTCCATGGGAGGTGATGCTTTGAGTTTATGCGTATGGAGGTTTTGGGCTCTTTTCTTACTAAGTTACGGGAAAAATAGATACGAAATTTATGTCAGAGGGGAATTTTGGAGATTGGGGTGTCGGAATTGACGTTGATGCGGAGGGATTCGAACTCGGGGGTGCGGGCTATGTGCATCTTGTCGTCGTCGCCGAGGGAGTCGAGGCGTTGGATGATGAGGCGGGGAGTGATGACGGCAGGATCGAGGGCTGGGATGAATGTGCGGTCTTCTTTTTCGTCTTTTGCCTTGAGTTCGGCGAGGAGGTGAGCCTCTTTGAGGCGTTCGGCGAGGAAGAAAAAGAGGATTTGTGGAATCTCGATTTCGTTAGCCATTTGGACGCCCGTTGTTCGTTTTTGAGCCTCGAAGTCTTTGACGGCGTGATACATGATGAGGAGGGAGTATGTGCGTTGGAGATTGGCACTGGCCCGGCATGCGCCGTGTTCGAGGGTGTATTTGGTGACGTTTTGGATGGAGAAGGCTATCTTACAACCTGCGAGGACGATGGTCCACGTGAGTTGGAGCCATGCGAGGAGCAGAGGGAAGAAGGCGAAGCTGCCATATATGGCACCGGCGTTGTTGACACCGACCTGGAAGGTGATGTAGACCCATTGGACAACTTGGAAGGCGGTGCCAGTGATTACGCCCGAGATGAGCGCGGGGGCGAGCTTGACCTTGGCATTGGGCATGACAAGGTAGAAGAGCGTAAAGACGAGCCAAAGCATGACATACGGGCCGAAACCGAGAATGAAGTCTTGGATGGCGCCGGACACGTAGACGTTGAGCGAGGAGCGTACGACGATATTGGCACTAAGGGCAGTTATGAGGAGAATTGGGGTGAATATCATGATACAGACATAGTCTGTGACTTTGCGGAGGAGGGAGCGCGAGTTTCGTACGCACCATAAGAAGTTGAACGCGGCCTCGACGTTATTGAGGAGCTTGAAGACCGAGTAGAGGAGCATGATGACACCCACGCCTGCTATGATTCCGCCTTTTGCATTGTTGAGGGCGTTGGAGATGAAGCCCATCAAATACTTGACGATCTCGGTGGATGTGATGTTTTCTTGAAGGTATGTCGTGAGGAGGCTTTCGAGGCCGAAGCCCTTGGCGATGGCGAAGATGAGCGCGAGGATGGGGATGAAAGAGAGTAGGGTGTAGTAGGTGAGCGCGGAGGCTCGGACAGTCGCCTTTTGTTCCATGAACTCGCGGACGGTCATGACGACAATCTTGGTGACGTGGAGCGCGGCGCGTGTGAAGCGTCCGAACCTGCGGCCGTCCTCTCTCCAGATTTCGTGGTCTATGAAATCGGTGATGCGTGTGACGAGTTGTTTCATGAACTTGGGGGTTGAGAATAGTGAGCTGTTGAGATTGAGAAAGTCCCTCGACCGTGCTATTAGGGAGCTGCGGCCGAGGGACGTCGGTATTATCTTTGCCTAAGTGGCTGTTGGCGCTTGAAGTTGATTACTTCTTAGCGGCAGCTGCGGCAGCCTCGGCAGCCTTAGCGGCGCGGGTGGTCTTGACGGCAGCGACGACAGCGGTCTTGGCGTTGAGGATCTCGAGGTTATCGTAGTGGAGCGAGCCGACCTTGACTACCTGGCCGAGACCGAGGGTCGTGATGTCGACCTCAAGACGGTCGGGGAGGTTAGCGGGGAGGCCCTTGACGTTGAGCTTACGCATCTCAACTTGGAGCTTACCGCCGGCCTTGACACCTTCGGAGTGACCGGTGATGGTGAGGGGTACGCCGATGGTTACTGGTTTGTCGTCGAAGATTTGGAGGAAGTCGACGTGGAGAATCTTCTCAGAGACGGGGTGGAACTGGATGTCTTTGAGGATGGCCTTCATCTCGGTGCCATCGACACTGAGGTTGACGATGTAGACATTGGGGGTGTAGATGAGTCCACGGAAGTCGTCAGCTGGTACGGAGAAAGCGATTTCTTTCTCGCCGCCGTAGACGATGCAGGGGACGAGACCGTTGCGGCGGAGCTCTTTGGCGACCTTCTTGCCACCACACTCACGCTTTGTGCCTTTGATGTCGAAAGTTTGCATTACGCGTAGTTAAATTGTTGTGTTACTCAAAATTAAGTCTTGTGCACTCTCTGCACTGCATGATAAGCTTAATCTCCCATCACACTTATGCATCTTAATGCGCCGCGAATATAGTTATTTTTTGCGTTGCGTCGCTTGGTTGGGAGAGAGAAATTGCGAATTGGCAGAAAAAGAGAAAGAGCCTTGAAGCTGAGTGCTCCGAGGCTCTGATGGTGATACCGGAGGGATTCGAACCCCCAATCTTCTGGGCCGTAACCAGAGGCATTATCCAATTGTGCTACGGTACCGAACCAATCTGTCGCAGTCGGCTGAGGCGTTGCTCTCTTCCCGATTGCGATGCAAAGGTAGGGCTTTTTCTGAGAATGGCAATGGAGAGGGATGATTTTTGTGAGATTTTTTTTTTGACGGCGGTTACTATCGTCGAACGTGAGGAGGCGGAAGTCAACATCGAACTTTGCGAGGACGCTGTTTTTGAGGCATTCGACCTTCCGCATAAACTCGTTATGGGCGTAGTTGCGGCGTTGGCGTTTGACCTCGGCGACGAGGGCCGTCTTGCCATCGGCGGGGAGGGCGACAAGATCCACCTCGTTGGCCTCGCTGCCTTTCTTGCGCTCCCGCCATGAGCCGATGGAGGCGAATTGGAGGCTCTCCGTCATCTTCCGACGGAAATACCTCTCGAGCATTTGGACGGAGAAAGTCTCGTAGTCATCCTCGATAATCTTTCGGAGCATGGCAAAATTACGGATTTCGACAACAGACTTATTCATGTAGTAGTATCTGAACAAGAGCTTTAGAAAATTGTCACTGATGTCGTAGCGGACGTTATGAGTTCCCTCCTTTGACATTTTGGGCCTAAGCCTGACGATGAGGGAATAATCCTCAATGAGCTGACGCAGCTGACCGCCGACACTGACCCAGCCCAGCGCAGCCTCGATGAATGCGTTGCAACTAATTTATTTCGGATGTGCGATTGTAGAGCCTCGTGGGAGAAAGTTTTTTTTGCAACCGTGGTAACTGTTACGGCCGTTGCAAAAGATATCCATACGCGTCCTGATGGACAACATAACATCGCACCCCCTGATGAAAGACCTCCCCGACGAGACAATAGTCCGTTACGTCGTCGAGTTCATCCGTGTCATGGGATGCCCGTACCTCATGGACGAGCGCACCGTGGACATTGAGATTGACGACCACAGGGGAGCGTTGCCATGCGACTTCTTCGAGGAGGTATCCGTGCGTGGAGAGCATGGAGAGCCGTTCGTAACTGCTTCTGGCACGTTTGGCGAGGGCGACACGCCGTCGTACAGGATACAGGGCGGCGTGATACACACCAGCATACCGTGCGGGCGCGTTCAGCTCAGCTACCGCGCCATCGAGGAGGACGATGACGGATACCCTCTCATCCCCGACGACTCAATAGCCTTGCGGGCCATGGAGGCGTACGTCAAGAAGCAGTGGTTCACAGTCCTCTACGACCTTGGCAAGATAAACGTCAGCATCCTCCTCAACGCCAAGCAGGACTACGCTTGGTGCGCAGGCCAGTGCCACAGCCACCAGCACAAGGTCAGCGTAGACAAGATGGAGGCCATCCGCAGGTCTCTATCCACCCTCCACCAACGCTCCAACGAGCACTTGCGCCAGTTCAAGGGGTTGTCCACACCAGAGGCGTGGCGGAAGCACTGACGGTTGTAACTCACTGTAAATCAGCCGTGTCTCATTTTTGAGAAACGGCCAACTCTTCAATGTAACTCATTGAAAATCAATCGTGGTACAAAAATGAACCACGCAAACCCCTCACACTGAAATTTTTTCTCAAAAACGTTACAACTTTTTGTAACCTTACGACGTGTCATTACGTATAAGAGCAAAAACAACAAACAAAAATTTACTAATATGAAGAATCTACTTTTATCGACACTTGTTGCGTTCTTTGCGCTTTCGGCGAATGGACAGCATGTTTATGATGAGGAGTCGGTCGAGACAGACTCTTTGTCTTGTGCGGAAACGCAGAAATTTGGAGAGTCTGGGGTAACATGGAAAGAATTATATTCAGCATATATTGATTTCATCCTTCCACATGGCGGACTTAATAGGCTAAAAAACGACCCAGAGTTCAATAATAAAGTTGGTTATGGTGGAGTGCGTGACATGTATATATGGGGCATTAACACTTGGCTTTTTGATACGAAAAGCAAAACGATTATACATCTTTATAATGTGTCTGAAGAAGATTTTTATAAAACGCTCAACAATCTGATTGGTAAAGAAAACGAAGCGGACGTCCATGATAAAGAGTCGCGAATAAAATATATGAGTCTATATAGACGTCCGTATTACGCAAGTGAAGTTTACGACATTCCTATTAATAACTGGATTCATGTATTGTAGTAACGTTTGGTTATAAAGAAAACATGGCGCTTTCGGCGAGGATGAACATCCACAAGTCGAAAGCGCCTCTCGTTTGTATTTTTCGTAACGCAGCAGTTTCGTCTTTTTGTTCATATTTTTTTTACTAACTTTAGCTCGAGAAAAACACAAGCACATGGAATACGAATATTTGCAAAACGACCCAAGACTGGAACGAGAAGATGTGGCGCTTAGGTCGATTCAGCCTGTATTGCCGGTATCAGATGCGTGGGAATGGTTGCCAGAAGAACTGCCAAGAACAGCTCCTGACTATGTTCCACAAGAGATACAAGACTTATATAATAAGAATACATGGGAAAGTACGCCACAAAAAACGTTTAATCGTTTAAAGTCAAGACGGTTGTACGTTCCGCAAAATTTGGTACAATCCTTACATGAGAACCTTTTGATTGCGGAAAGAGACGGAAAAGGAAACCTAACAGGTAGGTATTATTACAACCCAGATGTACCATTATGGGCCCAAGAGGCTGACACTAAAACTGGTGGGAGTAAGTATTATGAAATAACAGAAGATAACGTCGATAAGGTTCTCGACCCAGGAACGCTTCAGTATTCTCTTGCAGAACCTGTTCTTAATCGGAAAACAGGCAAGTACGATTATGTAAATCCATTTACATACGATAGTATATATGGGGATTACTATGGAGCCAGACGGGAGCACTCCATAGAGCTTCCAAAATCCAAAGTCGGGATGGAGTTCAACAATCCTAACGGAATTCAGGTTGGAAAGTACAAAATCCTACCTGAGCAATACGAGAACTTAAGGGCTCATCAGATGGACGCATCTCTTAAAGAAGCGTATAAAAAGTATGGTATTAACGACGATATGCTCCGTCAAGTAGGCGTTCAAAATGGGTTCGACGGATTGACTCTTGATTCGATTAGGACAATTAAAAATAACATTGACACATCTGGACTCAGCCTCTCGGCCAAGCGAGCTTTCGATAATGCAAATGCCGATTTTTTTGGCATAAACAGAATTAAACACACTCAAGGTGAAGCTGTGGATATTCAGAACCCAGTAATTAACCGACGTAACAAATTCTACGGGCCAATCAAGTATGCGAATAAATATCGCAACGTGAGAACAGGGGAAGAGAAATACATGGCCGACGGCGGCGACATAAACACCATCAACCCCTTCCGCCTCAAAGAAGCCAATTCATTCGCCAATGGTGGTCGCATGAGCCGAAAGGCAGCCGAGGCGACACGTGGCAACGCAAGGCTCGTGAAGAAGCGCGAGGAGGATGATGACGACGCATACTTCCAAGACACGCCACGAGGCGGCTCAGACATCGACACTCTCGCAGTAAGGGTCATGCGAGGCGATCTGGGCACTGGCGAGCAGCTGAGGCGCAACCTCGGCACGAAATACCAAGCAGTCCAGAGGCGCGTCAAGCAGCTTATGGCAAGCCAAGGCGGCATGATGGGAGATGATGTCGACGAGTTCGCCGATGATGAGCTCTCCGAGAACGCCTTCGCCAACGGCGGCCGCCTGAGCCGCATCACACGCCCTAACGACAAGCGTTACGAGATTTACTTTTAGGTCATACAGCTCATCAACCAAGCGTTGAAAAGAGTAACAGGGGCGGCTTTCGAGCCGTCCCTTGCTTGTTATATTGTTATCATTGTGTTGAAGTACTTCTTCATGGATTCCTTTGAAATCACATGGCCAACACCAACGCCAGCTTCCTTCCATGGACGCTCTTTGTGCGTCAAGTTCATAAGTCCAATTGAGGAATAGTCGTTATATGTCCTGAATACTTCGCCAAACAACGTCTCCTCTTTGTCCGTCAGCTCAACAGATGTAAGATACAATGGCGGTATCCATTGGTATCCGTTACTTTTGAAGAACTCATACATCTCAGGCACTGCTGGCCCGTACATCCACGCCTCGATTTCGTCGTCGAACAAGGGCTCGTCAAAGTAAGCCAAATGAAACCCTTGCTGATAGTACAGCATCTTCTGCAACTTCATGTTCGACATGAACTCAGACCCTTCGTCCGTGTTGCAAGCGCATAGAAGCAGTTTGTTCGCTATGTCTAAAACATTGTACGCCATGACAATCTATTTTTGTTGCAAGTTAAAACGATTTTTCTTTTTACGCAATATTTTAGGAGTGAAATTTTGTGATAATCCTCATTTTGATCATATTGCGAGAAAAAGCTTAAGTTTAGAAGCTGATTTATTTATACTCGAAGACGTGCAAGCAGTGCAAGAGGCAGACCGAGGAATATGACAACAACCCACCGTCGGCGGAGTTGACGAAGGTGTATATATGGGAGGACGACGCACTGCGCATATATCACAGGACTCCATGTAGGTGTGTTCCCTTGTAACAAATATGTCGGCATATTCTCGCACGAGGAATCAAGCGGAAGACAGTATATCACGATGACAGAGAGGCTGAAGAACCGCGGGGAAAGGGGGATGTCCCCTACCCTTTTGAGAAAGAGCGGACGAGAAGCTGTGAATGACTGCGTTTTGCCGTTTGTAATCGCTATATTTGCGGTTAGGCATTAAAACATAAATGATGAAGAAAACAATAGTGACAACCGCAATGTTGGCGATAGCGGGAACAGCGTTTTGCCAGACGGCGGGAAGATTTGACATAAAAGGAACCCTGATGGGCGGCGCAGATGGCGACACCATAATAATAGCATCGCCCAAGAGCGGGCCTGTGGACACTGTCGTTGTGCGCAAAGGTACATTCTCGTTTGCCGGGGAGATTGACGGCGCGGAGCTGTTCTTCATTATCGGGACAAAGGGCGGGCGGCCTGCGTACGGGTCGAGCGTCGTGGCTGAGCCGGGCGTGATAAACGTCAGGCTGTATAACGACCCGGACCGCGAGGCGGACGTTGTTGGGAACATGACAAACTCGCTGTGGCGGCTATTCTCGACGCGCGAGAATGAGCTGATGACGGAGGCCCAGCCATACGTCCGCGAAATGAAGAGGCCTACCCTATCGCCCCAGCAGCGCAAGACATGCCAATCGGTGCTGGACTCGCTGACGACACTCAGGATGAAAAACGTTGTTGACTTCGTATCGGACAACAGCAAGACGTTGGCGGCCGACGTGGTGTTTGAGCTGTACAGCCCGATGTTGAACGAGCAGGACTTCGGGACACTGTCGGCGTTGCTATCGAAGAACTCGCCCCAGTTGCCGGGGTACCGTCGCGCCGTGGCGAGAGCTGAGCAAGAGGCGATAGCCCACCGGACAGAGATAGGGCGCAAATTCACGGACTTCGAGTGCGCGGACAAGGACGGCAAGATGGTGAAACTGTCGGACATTGTGAAGGCGAACAAAGTGACCCTGCTGGACTTCTGGGCATCGTGGTGCGGGCCGTGCCGCATGGAGATGCCGACAGTCAAGAGGGCGTACGAGGCATTCAAGGCCAAGGGCTTAGAGGTTGTGGGCGTATCGCTCGACAACAAGAAAGAGGCTTGGCTCGGGGCCGTCAAGACGCTCGGGATGGGATGGATTCAGCTGTCGGACTTGAAGGGATGGCAGTGTGAGCCGGCTCAGACGTATGGCGTGCACTCGATACCGTCGTGCATATTAATTGCCCAAGACGGGACGATATTGGCAAAAGACCTGCGCGGCGAGCAATTGATAATGACCTTGATGAAGGTCTTGAAATGATGGCGAGGGGAACAGACAACATGATATGGCGAGGGGTGGTCAAGTGGGCCGCCCCTCCTTTTTTACGCCCTACTTGACCATTGACACGGTGAGATTTTATTATATTAGTGGTGCGTGGTCGCGGCATAGGTCCTTGCGAAGATTTGCACGCCCGACAGGACGCGACGGCGAGAGTAACTGAAAAACAGAAGAATCATGCGATTTGTTGGCAACATCTTGTGGTTGCTTTTTGGCGGGTTTGAGACCGCCATTGGCTACTTTACTGGCAGCCTTGGCTTGGCCATAACTATCATTGGGCTGCCCTTGGCTTGGCAGACGTTCAAGCTGGGGGTGTTGTGCCTCTGGCCCTTTGGGGCTACGACACGGAACACACCGAGCCCGACGGGTTGCCTCCGCATAGTCTTGAACATTGCGTGGCTGATATTTGGCGGGCTTGGGGCTTGCCTGAGCCATGTACTTTGGGGCGTATTGCTATTCATCACCATTATAGGCATCCCGTTTGCCAAGCAGCACTTCAAGATGGCGGGATTTGCACTTTCCCCGTTTGGCAAAGATGTTGACCTAAGTTTTTGAAAAAGAACGGTTATGGAGACTTTTAAGGACGTGATAATGGGCGAGCGGCTCGTATTGGTCGACTTTTTTGCCATTTGGTGCCAGCCATGCAAAATGATGCACCCCATATTGGAACAGGTCAAAGAGACCTTGGGGGACAGGATACGCGTCATAAAGATTGATGTTGACAAACATGGTCAGACGGCGAGCCAATACCAGATACAGTCCGTGCCGACGCTGATGTTGTTCCGACGCGGCGAACCGCTGTGGCGCACGAGTGGCGTGGTATCAAAAGCGGACCTACTCGCCACGATAGACCCCTTCTTAAAATAGGGCAACGGATCATGAAGATACACCAAATAATATTCAGCCCCACGGGAGGGACGGAGCGAGTATGCCAATACTTGGTCGACGGCATTGCGTTGGACGAAGAGATCGGCACGACAGTGGACCTTTGCTCACGCGCCGAGGCTTACGAAATCCCGAACCTTGCGGCTGACGACATCACCGTAATAGGAATGCCCGTGTACGCGGGACGGATACCGCCTCCCGCGAAAGAGCGGTTGCTCAAAATGAGGGGCAACAAATCGCTGTGCGTGGTTGTGGGCGTGTATGGCAACCGCGCGTACGACGACGCCTTGATAGAGATGGGCGACGTGGCCAAGGAGTGCGGCTTTCGGGTCATTGCGGGTGTGGCGGCCGTGGCCGAGCACAGCATAGTAAGGGCATACGGTGAGGGGCGGCCGGACCTGTTGGACCGCGCCGTACTTCGCGAATATGGCGAGATGATTGCCTATAAAATTGGCACATTAGACTTCACTGTCCCCGCGATTCCTGGGAACAGACCGTACAGAGAGCCGTCGAAACCGGGACCATTCCCAATTGCGGGCGGAGAGTGCACAGCCTGCGGGAAATGCGCCGAAGAGTGCCCGATGGGGGCGATTGGTGACGGCGGGAAAGTGGACGAGCTGAAATGCATATCGTGCATGAGGTGCATAGCAGTTTGCCCAAAGGGCGCCAGGAGCATTGGGCCCGCCTTGAACATTATTTCCGAAAAGCTAAAAGCCCCTTGCGCCACAAGGAAAAAGAACGAGATTTTCTTAACCTGAAAAACTATCAGAGAGTGAGACTCCTTTTGTCTGACAGCTGTTTAGACTCCATATTTGCCTTGCCGAAAAACATTCAGGAAAAGGTTATTGCCTTCCAGAGGAAATTTCGGAAAGACAACACAACACTTGGCCTTCACCTGGAACCGATAGCCCAGTTTAAGAACAGCACCCTGCGGACTGCTCGCATTGACGACAACTATCGGGCGGTGATAGGCGTGCTTGGTGACGACACGTACTCCATACTCTACATTTCGAGCCACGAAAAGGCCTACAAATGGGGGATGAACAAACGCGCAGTATGGAACGAGAACACTGACGCGTTTCAACTGATAACAGTGGAGGAGACCGTGGAACACGTGAGCATGGCACAGCCGGCCGCGCCCGACACGACACCCTCGATCTTCTCAGACTGCGACGACGAGAAAATACTCAAAATAGGCGTACCCGAGACGTGCGTCGAGAGGGTCAGGGGCATAAGGAGTCTTGACGACCTCGAACAGCTTGAAGGAATCTTGCCGATTGACGCATACGAGAACATCTTCTACATCTTGGACGGCGAGAGCATAGACTCCGTGATTGAGACCGTAGAAGCTGGCAAGGCGGCCAACGGACAGGACAAACTGCTGAGCGACAACAACAAACGTATGTTTGTTGAGCTGACGGACGACGACGACCTGAGAAACATAATAGAACAGGGCCTCGAAAAATGGCAGATATTCCTCCACCCGTCGCAGCGCAAACTGGTCAACGCCGACTACAAAGGGACCATGAAAGTGAGCGGCGGGGCAGGCACGGGCAAGACCGTGGCGGCCATACACAGGCTGAAGCACCTGTGTGAGGCGCAGGACGCGAACGTGCTATTCACCACATACACTAAAGCCCTGAGCGTCAACATTGCCGACGCAATTGAGAAACTGGGCGTGGCGCGAGACAAGTACTACCTGGGCAACATTGACAAAGTGCTCATACGTACCACCCCAAAAACAAAAAGTACATCTCCCACACTCATCCCAACCCCCTAACTCTCACCCACTTACGCCCCATTTCCGCCCCTCCGCCAAACACATTCAAAAAGTACAACAGCTTGTATTTCGTGGTGACTGCCAGCCCCGGCGATGGGGATTCAGCGGGACACACCCACAAAGGACCTCCACCCATGCGGCGGAGGCCCTTTTTTCGGCTCTCTGGGGCTCTTTAGGCCAGCCCCTCGCGGCGGGCTTTCTCGACCACCGCCGCCACTACGAAAGCCGTCTTGTTTGGCACCTTTTCGAGGATGCGGATGACCTCCTCAGACACCTTGAAAGTACACGATTTGCACGCGGTCTTCTTACGTCCCGCACCCTCCCTTTTGCCGCCCCATTTGGGCTTTTCCGTTTGATTTTCCGACATTTAGATTTATTTTTGCGCTACGACCTCAAAGGAACGGAGGGCGGCGGCTACCGCCCTCCGTTGGGGGTTAAGGCTTAATCACGATGGTGATTTTTTTGACCTTAACAACCCCGTCTTTAATGACCCATTCGACTTTAATCTCAGTCATATTCAAAGAACTTTGAGGTCGTTTTTCCTACTCTCTTCAAGGTTTTCGGACTCCCCTCTCGCGGTCTCTCCTCGACCGCATTACAAAGATACGCATATTTTTGATAAATGCAATAATAAAACAAGATTAATGCGCTGATTTTCAGCCTGTTATAACGATTTTCGCCGCCCTCGGGTCATGACAAACCCGGGGGCGGCTCTTTTCGTCCCCTCCAGCTCCCTAAAAGTCAAAAAATACCGATTGGGGGGACAAATGGGGGGACAAATGGGGGGACAAAACTCGGATTCTCGGGGGGTGATTTGTATGGGGGTCGGGTGGGTCTCGGACGGCATCCCCCTCGGGGTCTTTCCCAAAATATTCACTTTCCTCCGTGGGGTGCTTCCTACGTGATTATCCCTTAAACGACTGTGTGTTAGTGGGTTAGGCTGTTTTTGTGAGAAAATTATGATTTCTCGAAAATTTGCCGCGGGTGGTCATCCAATTAGCCTCTTTTGAAGCCTTACTACCTCCTCCAAGAGCTTGATTTTATCCTCCTTGAGCCTTTCGCACTCTTTCCGTAGGGGTATCTCAGCGTCCGTTTCTTCATGGATTTCTGTTTTTTCTAAAGCTCCACCCTGCGCTGAACCAGTCATCTGGGCTGCCTCTTCCGTACCGATGGCTCTTTCTCCGCTAAACATTGAGCCTCTGCCTGTTAGCAGCCAATCTGCAGATATGTCGTATTCCTCTACAAGAGCTGACAGTGTGTCCGCACCTACGTTCAATTTTCCATTTAGAAGTTCCGAAAGTTTCGGCTGAGGCATCCCAAGCCGGTCAGATAGTTCCCCTTTTGTTTTTGCTAAATGCCGTCTTAACAGCTCATTAGCCGCCGTGATGAACTGGTTGTTCACGCCCTTTTTCTCCATTCTCGTCATAAAATTTAGACAATTCGGATAATTGTCTTTGATTTTCGGATTATTAGAAATAATATTGCACCGCCTTTCCAAATCGGAAGACGCTATAAATGTACGAAATCATGGACAGACAGCCAATTATCACACGCCACGGCGAAGTAAGTGCCATCGCCCGCCTCATGGGCGTCACGCCGCGCACAGTCCACGCGGCTCTCCGGGGCGTGACCCGCTTCCCATGAACGGGTCTACCACCAGCTGCCCCTCGTCCGTATACGTCTGTATGAAATACTCCAACAACGCCGTCGGCTTCTGCTGAGGGTGACAAGGTTCGTCAAACGACCGCTCGCCGTAGTAGTGCTTTGGTTTCTCAAAAAACAAGACATCCCGTGGGTAATGAAACCCGTCAGTGTTGTTAGTATCAGTGTATTTGACGTTTTGGTAGTTTTCCGAGTGCGTTCGATTCGCCTTGAGTCCGTACGCCTTACCCTTCCATTTTTGCGGGTTATAAGTTGGCAACTTAGAATAAAACACTGACACGACTTCATGCGCTCGCAGGGGCATCTTTTTTGCGTTCAAGAAGCCCGCTCCAACATCCTTCTCCCAAATCCAATCATACCGAAACTTCCCGCCCGCCATCCTCATGCGGCTGCTGAAAGGCTCTTGTCCAAAGGTCAGTATCGCCGCCCCGGGCTTAGCTATGCGCCATATCTCCTTCCACCACGCCGCAAGGTCAAACGGCGTGTCGAACTTCGCCTCCGTCGTCCCATACGGCGGGTCGGTCAGAACCATGTCGGCGCACCCGTCGGGCAGCGTCCTTAGCAGTTCAAGGCAATCGCCCTGCGTGATTGTGTCTACTGTCATGCTCGTCAGTTTTTTTAGTGTGTTTGTTAGGAGAATCGGCTTCCAGCCGCTTGAACCC
>JALEMI010000075.1 GCA_022768325.1 Bacteroidales bacterium | reverse complement strand
ATCGACAACTTTGTTGAGCAGCTAAAGCAAGGCACGATATGACGAAGAGTTTGAAAGAAATCGTGCTGAGCGGCAGCCATCTCTTGGCCATTGAGAATGGCGGAAACATCAGGACATTCGACCGTCGGGGCATTGCCAGCCTATACGAATTGCTGAACCAGGAGCCAAGCCTTCTGAACGGAGCAACGGTGGTAGATAAGGTGGTAGGCAAAGGAGCGGCTGCACTGATGATTCGTGGCGGCATTAAAGAGCTGTATGCCAACGTGATAAGCGAAGCCGCCCTCGACCTGTTCCGAGATAGTGACGTGGAGGTGACATACGGCGAAGCTGTGCCGCTCATAATGAACAGGGCAAGGACGGGGCAATGCCCTGTTGAGACGTTATGCGCCGAATGTAAGAGCGCGGAGGAGTGCCTCCCTCGGATTAAGGAGTTCATTATCAGGACAATAAAAACAACAAAATAGGAAACGAAGACATTGATAAGCTGCGCATTTTTATGTGCGACCATATTGGCTCACGAAGAGAGCAGAGCGCAAGAGACGGCGGACAGCACCCGCCACATTGCAATTGACGAAGTAGTAGTGACAGGCACACGCGACGCCACAGACGTGCGCCACCTGTCGCAGACAATCACCGTTGTGAACAGGGCGAAGATTGAGCAAACCATGCAGCCCTCGCTCTTGCCCATACTGACCGAGAATGTGCCGGGCCTATTCACCACCGCCCGCGGCGTGATGGGCTACGGCGTATCGGGTGGTGCGGCAGGCGGAATATCGCTCCGCGGACTATCAGGCTCTACGGCGCGGATGATGGTGCTTATTGACGGGCATCCGCAATATGCGGGAATCTTTGGCCACCCGATTGCCGACGCGTACCAATCGCAATTGGCAGACAAAGTGGAGGTGTTGCGAGGACCGGCATCGGTGCTTTACGGCTCAAACGCCATGGCGGAGTGGTGAACATTGTGACCCGAAAAATGCATGGCGACGGCATACGCACCCATCTTCATGCGGGGTACGGATCGTACAACACCCTCGAAACCGAGCTGAACAACATGGTCAAGAGGGGGCGCTTCTCGTCCGTGATCAGCGGCTCATACAACAGGACGGACGGGCATCGCCAAGACATGGAGTTTGAGCAATATGGCGGGTATGCCAAGATTGGCTACGACATCGCGAGCTGTTGGAACGCATTTGCCGACATCAACGTGACGCACTTCAACGCCTCATACCCAGGGCCGGAGACTGCACCTCTCGTAGACGGCGACCAGCGCATAACGCGAGGCGTAGGCTCAATAGCCGTGGCAAACCATTACGAGAAGACATCGGGCGCGGTGAGCTTTTTCTACAATTGGGGCAAGCACTGGATAAACGACGGGTACACCCCCAGTGCCGGTCAGACATCGCAAGACGGGCGTTTCCACTCGCGGGACGACATGATGGGCGTATCGCTATACCAGAGTACGCAGTTCTTCGGAGGCAACCGCATAACGTTGGGCTTCGACTGGTTCAGATATGGCGGCGAGGCGTGGACGGAATACGTCGCGGGCGCAAAGGCTGGCACAGAGAGCGACCTTGTGGACAAGCATGAGGACGAAGTGGCTGGATATGTGGACTTTCGCCAAGACATTGGCGAGCGGCTCACGCTGAACGCCGGCCTGCGCGTTGACAACCATTCAAGGGTCGGCACGGAATGGATTCCGCAAGCGGGCATGGCCCTCCACTTGACCAACGCCGTGGAGCTGAAAGCATCGGCATCGAAGGGCTTCCGCTACCCTATTCTCCGCGAGATGTATATGTTCCCTCCTCAAAACCCGGACTTAAAGCCCGAATCTGTATGGAGCTACGAGGTGGCCGTGTCGCAAACGCTGATTGACGGTCGTATGCAATATGGAGTGAACGTCTTCTACATTGACGGCAAGGACCTGATAATGACACTCCCCAATCCACAAGGAGCGGGTATGCTAAATCAGAACTCGGGAGAGATTGACAACGCGGGATTCGAGTTGCAAGTGGCGTACCGCATCAGTCCCAATTGGTCGGTCGACGCGAATTACAGCTTCCTCCATACGGAAGAGCCAGTGATTGCCGCGCCCGAGCACAAGCTGCACGTTGGCGGCCGCTTCACCTCGGGACGATGGAGCGCATCGACGGGCGTCCAATACATTGACGGCCTCTACACAACGGTAGGGTCCAACGCCACAACGGAGGAGTTCGTAATTTGGAACCTGCGCGGACAATTTCAGGCCATGAGATGGCTCAACGTATGGGTTCGCGGCGAGAACTTGCTGGCCCAGAAGTATGAGATAAACGCCGGCTACCCGATGCCGAAAATGACGGCCATGGCGGGAATAAACCTTATTTTCCACTAAAAAGACGTATCTTAGGAGCTAAGACACATAGAGTTATGAACACAAAGACGTTGAATCTCTATTCATTAGAGTATAATGAGGCGAAGACATATCTATTTGCCGCAATGTTCGTTGTCGGCAATATCGCGCTGCCTCAGTTGTGCCACCTCGTCCCACAGGGGGGCGTCACGTGGCTGCCCATTTACTTCTTCACGCTGATTGGGGCCTATAAATACGGATGGCGCGTAGGTCTGCTCACGGCCATTGCCTCGCCGCTGATAAACTCGCTGATGTTCGGGATGCCCGCCGTGGCGGTTCTTCCTGCCATATTGTTGAAATCGACTTTGTTGGCGGTCTTTGCGGGTCTTGCCGCATGGCGGTTCAAGAGGGCGTCGTTGTGGATGCTTGGCGCGGTGGTGTTGGCCTATCAGACGGTAGGCACACTTGGCGAATGGGCCATGAAGGGCGACCTACTCCTTGCCGTCCAGGACTTCCGCATCGGCTTGCCCGGGATGCTTCTGCAAGTCTTTGGCGGCTGGACGTTTATTAATTGGGTGATTAGGAGGTGATTTTTTTTTTGGGGGGGACGGTATTACTGATTTAAAGGGGAAAAGGTGCTCGGGAGGGTGCCTTTTTGAGTTTATGTTTTTCGAGATGTTTTGAGTTATAAAATGTGAATTTGAGGCATGGAAATCTAAGGGATTTAATATATTTTTACGATTATGATATGAATGAGCAAAGACGCCCATATTCCTAACAACGCGTCCTTACATAACCATACAGAGGGAAGGCTCTCACGATACGGATGACTATCACCACCAACACCCTATTGGACAACTCAGTAGAAGAGTTGCAAATGGCCTCTGCCATTAGAGACCTCATGTCGCATGAGGAGTGTAATAAGATAAAAATTGCCACAGGCTATTGGGACATACCCGGCACGTCGCTTGTGCTACAACAACTTAGCGAGTTTCTGAAACGCGATGGGACGACACTGCAGCTGTTGATTGGCACAGACCCAGTGGTCCGCGCAGCTCAACAGAAAAACCCCAAATACAAAGACGCTCACAACCAAAAAGACTACATCCGCTGCGACCTCCAAAACCTTGAGGTAAAGGAGCAATACGTCGATGTAGTCCGCCTGTTGAAAGAGTATTGCTTAGCGGATTTTGACGCAAGCCGCATACAAATCAAGATGTGCAAGACCGACTCGGAGGGAAAATTGCAGTTTTTCCACGCCAAGTGCTACATCTTCCTCGGCAACGGCTTCGCCAAAGGCATAATAGGCAGCAGTAACTTCACGCAGAAGGGTTTAGAGGGAAACTCGGAACTCAATTACCTTGAGTGGAACGACGTCATAGTGGCAACCAAGCCAGGCGAGCACTCTAAAACCAAAGGCCACAACCATTGGTTTGAAGAGAAATGGAACCAGGCGGAAGAGTGGAACAAAATATTCCTCGAAGAGGTGTTGCAGGGCACTCCCATTGGGGAAGAGAGCGAAAAACCAGCCCCCCCACCCCCTTGCGAGCCATTCACGCCATACGAGCAGTACATCAAGCTGTTGCAGCTCAAATTTGGCGACGTTGTAGACATATCGCTCGGACAACAAATTGAGGCTTACCTGCCCGACGGGATTCGCCGGTTAAACTATCAGATAGAAGCCGTCAAACGGTGTATCGGCATCATGCGCGAACACGGCGGCTTCATGTTGTCGGACGTTGTGGGACTCGGCAAGACCATTGTCGGCACACTCATCGTCAAGCATTTCCTCGCCTCTCCCGCAGACGACGAACGCGAGCATAAGGCCCTTATTGTCACGCCACCAGCCATCCAATCAAGTTGGAGACGGACTATCGCCTTGTTTGATAAGGACTCCGACGAGACAATTGAGCCACACATCGACTTCATCACAACAGGACGCGTCAGAACCTTTGCGGACGACGACGACGACGAGAACGGCGACGACGAGAACGGCGACACGGGAGATTTCCTGGAGACCGTGCAAGAGAAGAATTATGGCCTTATTATTATCGACGAGTGCCATAAGTTTCGCAACAGCAACACAAAAATGTATAAGGCCCTCGACGACCTGATCTCAAAAATCGGCGCCTCCACAGGCCTTTGCCCATACATCGGGCTTCTCTCCGCCACGCCGCAGAACAACAGCCCCGAAGACCTAAAAAACCAAATTTACCTCTTCGAGCGCAACCACAACGAGAGCACCCTCAAGAAAGCCGAGGGCGGAAACCTCGAACGCTTCTTCTCAATCGTGAAACAGCAATATAAGGAGCTGACAGACAACAACTGCAACATCGAGTCGGAAGAACGAAAACAAAAGCTGGACTCCATCTCGAGAAAAATTCGCGACTGCGTCTTGAGCGACATATTGGAGCGGAGGACAAGAACCGACGTCGAAAAATTCTACGCCGAGGACATGATGGCCGAGGGTCTGGTTTTCCCCAAGATAGAAGGCCCCAACAGCTTGAAATACATCATGGACGACGAACTCGCGCAGCTGTTCTATGACACCATGGCTATCATTGCCCCACAAACGCCAGACGACAAGGGTTTGCACTATTATCGTTATCGCGCCATCGAGTACTTTGCCGACGCGTCCAACGAAAAGAAGCACACGGGACGAGGAAACCGCAGCGTCGCAGACATCTCCAAGCAGCTCGCCACAATCATGCAAATCCTCCTCGTGAAACGTCTCGAAAGCTCTTTCGCCGCCTTCTATAAGTCGCTTCTGAACCTGCGACGCTACACCGAGAACATGATCACAATGTGGGAGAACGACACAATCTTCGTTTGCCCGCAAATCGACGTGAACAAAGAACTCGACACCATGGCCAAGAGCGAAGAGCGAAGCTCGCCCGTCACGTTCAACGACTGCGCTAACGACATTAGGAAAAAGATACAAAAACTAACCGAGGATGGCCTTAACGACGATGGACAAAACGCCGAATACCGACGCTCTGACTTCAACGAGGAATACATCAGCCTAATAAAGAAAGACCACCAGCTCATCCTGAGCCTATGCGACCGTTGGGCTCTGAACCCGCAAGACCCTAAGTTCGACGCGTTTAAAGAAAATCTGAACTCCGAACTCTTCAACCCCCAAAAGAACACGTCCGGAAAACTGGTAATCTTCTCCGAGGCCATAGACACCGTGACCTCTCTCGAGAGGGCGGTCAAAGCAAAAAACCATAAGCCGCTCGTTGTCACTGCCAAGAACCGCAACGACCTCGAGAAAACCATCGCGGAAAACTTCGACGCAAACTATGGCGGCGAGTGGAAAGACAATTTCGACGTAATCATTACAACAGAGGTCCTGGCCGAGGGCGTGAACCTCCACCGAGCCAACGTAATCCTCAACTACGATACGCCGTGGAACTCCACGCGACTGATGCAACGCATCGGACGAGTTAACAGAATTGGCAGCAAAGAACCCTTTGTCTACGTCTATAACTTCATGCCCAGCGCCGAGGGCGACGCAAAAATACAACTGGTACAAAAGGCTCACGACAAGTTGCAACAGTTCCACGTATTGTTTGGCGAGGACAGCAAGATTTTCTCACAAAACGAGGACGTATACCACTACGACCTCGCAAAAGCCGTCGACGGCGAGGAGTCGCCGCTGCAAAAATACGTCTACGAACTCAAGCAATACAAAAACAATCACCCCGAACGGTTCAAGCTGATTGAGCAGGCCCATGAGTGGCAAATAGCACAAGCCGCCAAAGGCACCGCCTATTTCCTCGTCAAGTCACCACACTCACAAATGCTCGCCATTAAGACCCTTACCGACAAGAACTCCGAGCCGCCACAAGTAATCTCACTGCTCGAACTTCTTGAAGAAGTGAGGGCCGACGAAGACGCCACAGCCGTTCCGTTGCCAGACAACTGGCATGAACTGTCAGAAAACGCTCTAAAAGCATACAACCAACACTTTGTACGAATCAACAAGTCTTCGGCGGGAGACAAAGCCACGGCAGCCAAAGCGATATTGGTGAAAATTAACGGCACACCAGGTTTGTCTCCTCAATCAAAGGTTTTGCTGAAAAACGCCCGCCGACTTGTCGACAGAGGAAGTTATGATATTATCAAGAAGATATTGGCAATTAGCAGAGAGATCGAAGACCAGAACACCCGCCTTTTTGCCATTAATCAACAAGACATTAACGAGATTCTTAATTGCGAAATTGGAAAGCTCTTAGCTAAGGTGGAATACCAGCAAGGCAAAGCATCGATTGTTTTAGGAACCATCAAGTAATAACTAACGCACCATGGATAAA
>JALEMI010000067.1 GCA_022768325.1 Bacteroidales bacterium | reverse complement strand
ACTCTCAACGGCTCCACCGTCTTCAACTTCCAAGCACAGTCCTCCGGCCTCTTCGGTACTGTCGAGGAGGGTGCGCAAGTCAACGACCTCGTCTTCGATAACTCCGTCTTCTACGTTGACCCCACAGACCCCGACTACATCCGCTCCAACGATACCATCTACATCGACCTCCTCGCCAAGAGTCTCGATGGCGAGATGAATAATATCGGCATCAGCGGCGTCGTCATTGTCGACAATGATAAGCTCAAAGAAATAGGCTCCGACACCACCATCGTCATAGTCCTCATCGGCGAGAATGGCACCGAAGCCGTCCTCACGGGCTTCTTCTACCTCGACGAGACGCAAACAACCGCAGGCAATAAGAAGATGATCCCCATGAAGCAGAATCTCTGCACGGGCAAGATCCAAAAGAGCAAGCAAAAGAAGGTGGCCCTCCGCCAAGACGGCACCAACAAGGATTTCGGCATCGTCTTCGACCCCGAAGCCGACCGATACAAAAAGGCCGAATGCCTCTTCTCTGTCGATGAGTTCGCCAGCGGCCTCGTAGCCTATTGGCTCAACTTCGACGGCCCTGGCTTCACGGGCAACTACACCGGCCACTGGTCACAAGGCTCCCGCGTCCCCGTAGCATCACCAAGTGTCGCCAAGGCTCTCTATCCCGTCGAGATCTCCTCCGACAACATCAGCTACATTACCGATGCGCCGCAGTTCGCCAACGGTGGCTCCCTGATAACACTCAAGTTCTCCGCAGAACCCGTCAGCGTCAAGGTGGGAGATAAGTCCGTCTCATTCTCCGGCACCGAGGTCTCGTTCCTCTTCACGGGCGACGAGAAGATTTCCGTCACCTTCACCCCCTCCGCCCTCGACGAGGTCAAGACACAAGACATCACCGTCTCCATCTCCGGCTCCTCTGTCTCAGTCTCCGGTGCCGAGGGTCTCACCAAGGAGGTCTACGATGTCGCAGGCCGACAAGTCGCCCGCACTTCTGCCGACAATCTCCATCTCGCTCCAGGCCTCTACGTCCTCCGCTGCGCCGGTGTCGCCAAGAGGCTGATAGTCAAGTAACGCGGTCCCTAACTCATACTCTCTCCAAAAAAACAGTTTCCCAAACACCTATATGAAGTTCATTAATAAAGTAGCTGCTTTGTTGGGCATAGCTTTCGCCGTCATGGCGACAGGCTATGCCGCAACACCGGTTCTCTATTCGTTCGACTACGTGGCCGACAATGCCACAGATACAACATCCACTGAGTCGGGACTTTCAATCGACGTGAGCAATGTCGCCCACGTCACCTCTTCCGACGGATGGCTCGTACTCGCCACGAGCATCGCCTCCGGCAAGCTCACTCCCGCCTCCATATCCATCGATGCCGACATCACGTTCACCGGTATCGATGCCGCGTCCATCACCCGCTTCGACCTCGATGTCCCCCTCGATGGTAATGGCTATGCGTTCTACGATTTCCCTACAACACTCTTCCCCACCATCACGTCCAACGGCTCAGTCAAGAACCTCTGCGTCTACCGCAGCCGTTACTATTACAACGATGACAGCAAGGTTGATCTCTCCTACGGCTTTGCTGCCGTAGGCGGCGTAATCGCAGGCACCAACAACGGTACAATCGAGTATTGCGTCGTCCTGACCAAAGCCTCCATCGATTTAAATTCCGTAATACAATTCCACGAGTCGGGCGATGCCTACGACATCAACTACGGCGGCCTCGTCGGCAAGAACACTGGCTCCATCAAGAACACGTACTCCAACTGCCAAATTGTCGATAAGTACTGGGCCCCTGCAGGTGAACCCCTAACTCTCGTGTTGCCGCAGAAAATCAACGTGGCGGGAATCGTCGGTCACAATGATGGCGGTACCGTCCAAAATATCTTCTGCGACTACGTCCGCGAACGCAATGGAGACTTCGACTATTCCGAGGCTGGCAACGTCACCAAGCTCGTAGCAGAGGCCAGTATTACCATCCCTCTAACTGACAGTGTCACGGGCAATATCACTTGCAATTTCGCCGAGGGTGTCGCTCTGAAATCTGACGGAACGGTCGATGCCATCTATTGCCCCTATGGTGCTGTCACCGACGGCACGTGGAGTTTCTACAAGGATGAGACTTGCCCCATCGTCCGCCCGTCGTTTGAATTTCAAGGCGGAACTGTTGAGCTGGTCCTCAACAATGACACTGGGGAAGGCAATGCCACAATGACTCCCCTCGATGCCCGCATCCCCACTCGTAAGCAAATACCCTTCTCCAACAGCGACGAGTGGACTTTCGACTACTCCTACTACAACATCGACACAATCAACAACGGTCCACAACGTTACTACCGTGCTCCAATCCCCGCAATGGGCAAAACTGTCGATCTCGGCTCGCTCTCCGTCTCCAACTCCGAAGTCTCCGTCACCAGCGTCGACGATTGGAACCGTGTCTCCGATGCCATCGATGCCTATGGAGTCACAAGCGTCAAACTCGATGTCGACATCAGCGACGCTTCCGCTCTCTTCCCCATCAGGGCTTTCGACGATGTCACTCTCGATGGCGGTGGCCACACCGTCAAAGTCACTGGCTTGCCGATGGATTCTAAAGACTACGAACAATGGTCCCTGATTGAGAATATCGGTACCAATGGTGTCGTCCAAAACCTGAGAATCACAACGGAGTTAGATACAGTTTCCAACTATTTCAGCCCCATTTACGGCTTTCTCACAAGGGTCAATAACGGCACAATCAAAAGCTGTGTAGTTCAAGGCTCTCTCTACAATTCTCTGGGAAATATTATTTCCCAAAAAGGTTCTACCGACATCGCGCTCGGTGTTCTCGCAGGTATCAATGCCAAAACGGGTACAGTAGAGAATATTACTGCCAACGTCAATCTAATTCTCACAGGTAGTAATGTTGCTTCTGCTCCCCAAACCCTATACGCCGGTGGTCTCGTTGGTCTTAACCACGGCATCATTAAAGACGCTGTTCTATGCAACGTCGCCCAGCAAAGTGATGGTTCTTCTGTAACCGCTACCGCCCCTCTCAATTTGGACAACTGCTCAACCATTTATTTCGAAAGTGGTAACGCTCCCACCGATTGCTCTTTCGGTATCCTGGCGGGCTATAATGACGGTCAAACGGTGCAGGTCTACGGCAATAAGGGACTCCTCTCCGCAATCTCTCTCGCCGATTATGTCTATACGCCCGGGAAGATTGTCTTTTCCCCCGCCTCCAACAACACAGACTATTCCGGTGCAGCCAAGACGTTCTCTCAGTTCGACGATGCGTCCGTCATCACTGAGTTCGACAAAGAATGGGTCTTAGGTTCTGACATCAAGAAGCTCTTCGAGAATCCCGAAGAGTGGGGCTTCACGCACTATACTTCAGACAAAACGTTTTTTGTCTACCGTCTCCCCAATCCTGTCACCTTTACCTCCGAACCGCCCTCCTATCTATATTCGCTCAACATCAATGAAGAGGGTGTCTCGCTCGTATCCTCTGCCGATGACTGGAACTATACGACCTACGCTCTCGACGACGCTGTCGGAGGAATCTCGGGCGTTAAGCTCCTCTCCGACCTCCAAGGCGACGCTCTCTCTCCTTTCTATGATCTCTACGTCCCCCTCGATGGTGCCGGTCATACCATATCTAAGCCCACCACCCAACTTGCCAATACAATCTCGCAGTCAGGCTCCATCCGCAACCTCAATGTCCAGGACGCCAAAATAACAGTCGCTACCGCCAAGTTCGGTGGTCTCGCCACCTACAACTACGGCAACATTGAGTCCGTCAATTTCAACGCCTCTCTCTCCGTCGACCTCCCCACCTCTTTCCAAAGCGGCGATGTCGCAATCGGTGGTCTCGTCGCAGAGAACTACGGCACGGTCTCAGCCACGTCCATCCAAACTTTCATCTCCTCCTCAACATCCGAGGCGCAAGAAGTCACTCTCTCCACTCCCATCAACAGTGTCTATTTCGCCAACCTCGCCGCCGTCAATGCCCAAGACGCGTCAATCTCCGACTGCTTCATCAGCCAGTCCACCTCTACCGACTCCTACGAACTAATCGACCTCTCCGCGCAAGCCGCCTTCACCTACGAGTCCGAAGTCGAGCCTTCGCTCAGCATCGCCGCACTCACGGCCATCAACAACGGCTCCGTCTCCAACATCCTCTGCTCTCCATCCATGTTCCTCAAACACCTCGAGAAGTGGTATCCCACGCTCGGCATCTCTTTCACAAACTCT
Source organism: Bacteroidales bacterium (assembly GCA_022768325.1). Lineage (GTDB taxonomy): Bacteria > Bacteroidota > Bacteroidia > Bacteroidales > Marinilabiliaceae > W3P20-009. The sequence continues at coordinate 6,627 of JALEMI010000067.1, read as the reverse complement.
GTCGGGACCTACTCTTTCGAGAGCAGCGATTGGAACTCAACAATGGATATGACAATCCAACACGCCAAGTCCGACGAGAGTGTCGAGACCGATTGGGTCGTCGATGCGAACATTCTCTCATTCTCACTCCCCTCCCTCTGGTCCTTCAACTGCCCGCCCGATCCCAATAGCGCAGGCGAAACCATAAAGTACCGATTCCCCGTCCCCAATATGCTCCCCCGCGTTGTCGAGTCCGAGGCTAAACCCGAGTCCGAGCTACTCTCTCTCTCCGTCGCCGACACTGCCGACGTCAAGGGTGTCTTCGACCTCCTCTCCGACATCAATTCCGCTCTCTTCCGTGTCGCCAAAGTCGATTTCTCCGACAATATCTCCTACGACTACAACGACCTCGATTTCGAGTCCTTGACGGCCGACAAAATCGCCGAGACCATGGATGAGCTCCCGCTAATCCCCAATTTCGGCGGTATCCTCAACGGCTCCACCGTCAGCAACCTTCAGGCTCAAATGTCCGGTCTCTTCGGCTCTGTCGACGAAGACGCACAGGTTAATAACCTCGTCTTCGACAACGTAGCTTTCTACGTCGACCCCACAGACCCTAAGTACATCCGTTCAAATGATACCATCTACGTCGACCTTCTGACAAAAGAGCTCTACGGCGAGATGAATAACGTCGGTGTCAGCGGCGTCGTCATTGTCGACGACACCAAGCTCAGCCAACTCGGCACCGACACCACAATCGTCATTGTCCTCATTGGCGAGAATGGCGCCGATGCCGTCCTCACGGGCTTCGTCTTCCTCGACGATGCCCAGACCCCCGCAGGCAACAAGAAGATGATCCCCATGAAGCAGAATCTCTGCACGGGCAAAATCCAGAAGAGCAAGCGCAAGAAGGTCGCTCTCCGCAAAGACGGCGGAAACAAGGACCTCGGAATCAGCTTCAACCCCGACGAAAAGCGTTTCAAACAAGACGAATGCTTATTCTCTGTCGATGAGTTCGCCAGCGGCCTTGTGGCCTATTGGCTCAACTTCGACGGCCCTGGCTTCACGGGCAACTACACCGGCCACTGGTCACAAGGCGAACGTGTCCCCATCTCCAGCCCAAGCACCTTAAAGGCCCTCTATCCCGTCAATATCGAGTCCAACGACCCAACCCTCATCGAGGAAGCCCCAAAATTCGCCAACGGCGGTTCGCAAATAACCCTCAAGTTCACCTCCGAACCCGAAAGCATTAAGTCCGGCAACCGACTTGTCTCTTTCTCTGGTACCGAGGCCACCGTCCTCTTCACGGGCGGCGAACTTATCACGGTTACATTCCCCGAGACTTCCACTCTCCCCGAGGCCGATGCCCCAGAGCTCACCCTCTCAGTCACAGGCAACTCCGTCTCCATCTCCGGTGCCACTGGCCTCACCAAAGACGTCTACGATGTCTCCGGCCGCCTCGTCACCCGCACCACGGCCGACAACATCATTCTCACCCCTGGCTTCTACGTCCTCCGCTGCGCCAACATCTCACAGCGGCTGATTATCAAGTAGCCATAAGACCAACAAATACCCAAACAAAAGCGTCCTGCAGTTCCCTTCCTGCGGGACGCTTTTCACCTTACTAAACGAACACTACATACTAATTATTTGTACTTTCTGCTCTTTCTTGCGTGAAATTTTATCATCCATCGGTCAGCCAAACCCCTTCCTCTTCGCAAGGGAGTTTTAAAATTTTGCGACTGTAATATATTGAATTGTAACGAGTTATAGAAGAATAGTTTGCCAAATTTCGCCCAAATTTCGCTCTCTGAGCCTCCCGCTCACTCCCCGTTCCGCCATTTTTTGGCTGGCGGATGATACCCCCCTTTTTGTTAATTTTGGTCGTTAGGCTAAAAATGAAATTAATCATTCCGATGAATCAGAACAATAATAGATTATCTGTAGGCGAGAAGCTCGCATACGCTCTCGGCGATGCCTCTGCAAACATCGCTTGGAGGGGTGTCTCCACTTTCCTGCTCATTTTCTATACCGACGTGTTCGGTCTTGCTCCTGCAATTGCTGGACTGGTGCTTCTCGTCGGTCGTTTCACGGATGGCATTTCCGACATCCTCATGGGTGTCGTAGGAGACCGCACCCACAGCAAGTATGGTCACTTCCGCCCCTGGATTCTCTGGACGGCCATTCCCCTCGGCGTGACGCTCTCCCTCATCTTCACAGCCCCCGACTGGTCCATGGACGCCAAGATTGCCTACGCGTTCATCACCTACGTCCTCTTCATGGTCATCTACACGGCCAACAACGTCCCCTACGGCTCGCTCATGGCTGTCATGACGCCCGACGATAAGGAGCGCACAAGCCTCAGCTCTTTCCGCATGGTAGGCGCTTTCGCCGGCGGTATGCTTGTCCAAGGCGCCCTCCTCTTCCTCGTCGCATATTTCGGCAGCGTAAATCCCGACCTCAATGTCGAGAAGGTCGATAGCGACCGCTACACCGTCTCGTTCTCCACAAAGGAGGATTTCCAAAAGGTCAAGATTTCCACCAACGACGGCATCGCCACTTTCGTATGGGCCGATTCCATCAACTCCCCCTCCGCCATCCCCACCACCGCCAAGAACCTCTCCGTCAAGGCGGGTGAGCAATACCGATTCCTCGTCACGGGGCAGGCCAATCTCTCTTCCGACGACATCTCCATCATCGACCAAAGCCGAGGTTACAGCAACTCCATGTACATCATGTCCGCAATCCTCGTCCTCGCGCTTCTCGTCACGTTCCGCTTCACTCGCGAGAGGGTAGCTCCCCCAGCCGACCAAAAGACCGACCTCAAGTCCGACCTTAAGGACCTGATTCACAACAAGCCGTGGATTGTCCTTCTCGTCGTCGGCCTCCTCTTCAATGTCTACAACAACATCAAGCAGGGCATCACGGTCATGTACTTCTCCCACTACATCCACGACCAGTTCCTTGCCGCGACATACATGGTCTGCCTCATGCTCGCCTCCATCGGCGGCGCAATGCTCACCACGCCCCTCGGCCGCATCATGGGTAAGAAGAAACTCTTCATAACTGCGCTCGTCGTCACGGGTGTCATCAACGCCCTGATTGCCTTCTGTGGCCCGCAAGATGTCACAGCCATCTTCATCATTGGCACGGCCAGCGAGGTCTTTGCCGCCTTCCTCCCGACGCTCTTCTTCGCCATGCTTGGCGATGCGGCCGACTACTCCGAGTACGTCAACGGCCGACGTGCCACGGGTCTGGTCTATGCCGCAGGCTCTTTCGCCACTAAGTTCGGTGGCGGCATTGCGGGTGCTGTCATCGGCGTAATTCTCGGCGCGTTCGGCTATGTCGGCACCGACCCTGCCACCTACGCCGCCGCTGCACCAGGTCTCGTCATGATTATGAGCTGGGTTCCAACAATAATCGTTGTCCTCGGCGCAGCCGTAATGTTCCTCTATCCTCTCGACCAGTCCAAGCAAGACAAGATTACCAACGAGCTTGAGATGCGTCGCCAACTCGAAGTGAAAAAATAGACCCATATATTTTCTCAGAACCCCACAATTAAGACAATCGAATATGAAGACTTTCGGTCATTTTGACGACGCCAATCGAGAGTACGTCATCACAGACCCCAAGACCCCTTGGCCTTGGATAAACTATCTCGGTAACGAGGATTTCTTCTCGCTCATATCCAACACAGCCGGCGGCTATTCCTTCTTCAAGGATGCCAAGTTCCGCCGCATCACCCGTTATCGCTACAATGGCGTCCCAATGGACAACGGCGGCCGCTATTTCTACATCAATGACAATGGCACCGTTTGGAGTCCCGGCTGGAAGCCTTGCAAGACGCCCCTCGACAGCTACGAGTGCCGCCATGGCATGGGCTACACCCGAATCACGGGCGCAAAGGACGGCATCGAGGCTTCTGCCCTCTTCTTCGTCCCCCTCAAGACGCTCGCCGAGGTTCAAAAGCTCACCCTCACCAATAAGTCCGATGCCGTCCGCAAGCTGAAGCTCTTCTCCTTCGAGGAGTGGTGTCTCTGGAACGCCGCAACCGACATGGAGAATTTCCAACGCAATTTCTCCACCGGCGAGGTCGAAATCGACGGTTCCGTAATCTATCATAAGACCGAATACAAGGAGCGTCGCAATCACTACGCTTTCTACAGTGTCAATTCCCCAATCAACGGCTTCGATACCGACCGCGAGACTTTCGTAGGCCTCTATAACGAGTTCGCCCTCCCGCAAAATGTTGAGGCTGGCAAGCCATCCAACAGCGTAGCTCACGGCTGGAGCCCCATCGCAAGCCATTATATCGAGTTCGAGCTCAAGCCCGGCGAGAGCAAAGATTTCATCTTCCTCCTCGGCTACGTCGAGAACGAGCAAGATAAGAAGTACGACCCCGCAGGCCGCCGTCCCGACCTCCTCACAAGCCTCGGCGATCTCGACCGCACCATCGTCAACAAGGAGAAAGCGCAAGCTATCATCGCCGCCTTCGACACCACCGAGAAGGTAGATAAGGCTTTCGCAACCCTCCGCGCCTACTGGGACGACCTCCTCGACCGCTTCTCCGTCAAGAGCGGCGACGAGAGGCTCGACCGCATGGTTAACATCTGGAACCAATACCAGTGCATGGTCACGTTCAATTTCTCGCGCTCCGCGTCTTTCTTCGAGAGCGGCATCGGACGTGGCATGGGTTTCCGCGATTCCAACCAGGATCTCGTAGGCTTCGTACACCAAATTCCCGCCCGCGCTCGTCAGCGCATCATTGACATCGCCTCCACCCAGTTCCCCGATGGCGGCTGCTACCACCAGTACCAGCCCCTCACCAAGCGCGGCAACAATGACATCGGCGGCGGCTTCAACGACGACCCCATGTGGCTCATCTTCGGCACTGTCGCCTACATCAAGGAGACGGGCGACTTCTCCATCCTCGACGAGCCAGTTCCTTTCGACAATGTCCCAGGAAGCGAGGTCAGCCTCTTCCAGCACCTCGTCGTCTCCTTCGACCACGTCGTCAAGAACCTCGGTCCCCACAAGCTCCCCCTCATCGGGCGTGCCGACTGGAACGACTGCCTCAACCTGAACTGCTTCTCTTGGGATCCCAACGAGAGCTTCCAGACCACCGAGAACAAGACCGAGGGCAGCAAGGCCGAGAGCCTCATGATTGCCGGTCTCTTCGTAGTTTGCGGCCGCGATTACGTCGAGCTCTGCCAACAAATCGGCAAGAACGATGAGGCCGCACGTGCCCAAAAAGCCGTCGACGAGATGGTCGAGGCCGTCAAGAAAGATGGTTGGGACGGCGACTGGTATCTCCGCGCCTACGATTTCTACGGAAACAAGATCGGCTCCAAGGAGAACGAGGAAGGCAAAATCTTCATCGAGAGCCAGGGCTGGTGCACCATGGCGGGCATCGGCAAGGAGGAAGGCATGGTCGACAAGGCCCTCGATTCCGTCAAGAAGCACATGGATTGCGAGCACGGCATCGTCCTCAACTGGCCCGCTTTCACCACATACCACGTCGAGATGGGCGAAATCTCGTCCTATCCCGCCGGATACAAGGAGAACGCAGGTATCTTCTGCCACAATAACCCATGGGTCATCATCGGCGAGACTGTCGTAGGCCGTGGCAACGACGCGTGGGAACACTACGCCAAGATTTGCCCCGCCTTCATCAAAGACCAGACCCTCCACAAGGTCGAGCCTTACGTCTACAGCCAAATGGTCGCCGGCAAAGATGCCGCTCGTCCTGGCGAAGGCAAGAACTCATGGCTCACAGGCACCGCCGCTTGGAACTGGTACACCATCACCCAGTTCATCCTCGGTGTCAAGCCCACCTACGACGGCATCCTCATCGACCCCTGTATCCCCAGCTCCATGAAGGGCTACACCGTCTCCCGCAAGCTCCGCGATGCTCAATACGACATCACCGTACGCAACGAGAGCGGTGCGCAAAAGGGCGTCAAATCCATCACCGTCGATGGCAAGCCCATCAATGGCAACGTCATTAAACACAGTGCCGGAAAGCACGTCGTCGAGGTTGTCATGTAACAATTTGAGATTCGCTGTTCAAGTTTAGTTTAGTGTTAAGTCGGCTGTCTTCCCTTCTCAGGGACGGGCGGCCGATTTATTTTTGAGCTTTCCCCATTCTTCACCTTCTCAAAAGTAAAAAGATGCCATTTTCCTTATATTTGTCCACGTAACTCAAAGACTCATAGCATGAAGTACCTCGACCCCAAAGCTGACCTCATCTTCAAGAAGGTATTCGGCGAAAACAAAGATTTGACCATAAGCCTTCTCAACGCGCTGCTGCCGTTACCCAAAGGTAGGCAAATCGTCAACATTGAGTACCTCGCCCCAGAGATGGTTCCCGAAATCCCTATATGGAAAGACAGCATAGTCGACGTGCGATGCATCGATGACCAGGATCGACCCTTCATTGTCGAGATGCAAAACTTGTGGTCCAAAGCGTTCATGTCGCGCGTCCTTTTTAACGCGTCTAAAGCCTACGTCCGCCAAATAAAAAAAGGCATCCACTACTCCAGCCTCAAGCCCGTCTACTCTCTCAACCTTGTCAACGAGATATTCCTGCCCGACTTGCCCGACGAGTTCATCCACAACTACAGCGTGGTTCATGAGCTTCATACCGAC
>JALEMI010000049.1 GCA_022768325.1 Bacteroidales bacterium | reverse complement strand
GACTATGCCTTCTTCTTCCCTGACCTTGCGAAGATGCTTCTCACACGCCTCCTCGCCGTCGAATTGCTTGCAAAAGTCTAACAGTTTCATCTTGAATATCTTTCCGACATAAAGATACAAACTTTCGCCTGTTTTGACGTATAGATTATCCGCATTTTGCGGATAATCATTAAAGAAAAAGTCCTCACATGCCCAAGAACAACGAGGATTATCCCAATTCCTTTTGCCGCATCAACATAAGCTAATCGACTTGAGGACATAAAACTCTATTGTAAAAATTAGAGAATACTTTCCAAACGAAATACGCATTAAGGCATCATCCTAACAGACACCCAAAACTTCAATAATGTCACAACCAAGGATATAGAGCAATCCTGTATTAGGGTCTCGTTTGAACTCCAATACTTTAGACTTTCGCAGTCGCCACAACGTTGTCCTGCTGATGCGCAACAACTCACACGTCTCGGACACTGTATACTTCTGCCTGTTTCTTACACACGGTCGCGTACTGGAAATTTTCATGACACATTAGTGTTCTATTGACACCGAAGTGACTTGGTTTATCACACTCAGCCCGTTGTTTACCATGTGCTCAATTGTAAGGTTGTTTTTCACGTAGGTTCTCGCATTGATCCCCATCTTTTTCAGCTCGTCGTCTGAAATAGTCTCGATTGTGCTTAGACATTCAGTGACGGTGGAGAATATCCTGCCATTGTGGCTATCTTTTATGTATGAGTATTCGACACATTGAAGTGTGTCTTCTGTACGTTTGAATGTGAAAATTGGCTTGCCGTAGGCCATGGCCTCGACAATGGATAGTCCGACCCAGCCCGGCTGAAAATAGATGTCGGCAATAGAGAAGAGTTCTCTTTTCACGGAATCGTCGTAGACCTTACCGAAGTCGTGGACGTTTGGGAAGCGGCTGAAATCGGGCTTGTTTTCACCTGCTCCAATTATGATAAACCCGAATCTGTTTTTATCAAGGCTTTGTATGACCTCTAAAAGCAGGTCGATGCGCCTATAGGAGTTGAACCTTGCGCAGAATATCAAGATTCGTTCTTCTTGAATCGCATATTTGCTTTTTAACTGACCTATTGTTTCAGCTGGCGCGTAGGCTGACATTTGCTCCACGCCCGATAGTGTGTTCCGGAGGGCAACCATGGGCTTTTTTGGGAAAAGGGATTGCCATTGGTCTTTTTCTTTGTCCATGTAGAACCACACTCCGTCGGCCAGAGAAATCATGAGTTTAAACTTCCAATCTGGCTTCTTTTCCTCTTTCAGATAACGCTTGACGGATATCCCCTGCCCCCAGAGGATGATTTTCTTGCGATGCAGCCATTTGGTGAGCAATAGCAACCATGTCGTAAGGTGTCCCCAATGCAACATTAGCACAAGCACATTGTATTTTTTGGAGAGCAGGGGGAGCGGGTTTGACACCACGACGCCGCAAGACATGACTACAGACGAGATATGTTCACAACGCAAATTGCCAACGCAGAAAGAATTATTGGCTGCCTCTTTCGTGCCCTCGTACGTGTAGACGTCTTGGCTTCCTACCTTTTCCTCCATTCTCTTGAAGAAAGCCACCCTGTAGTGGGGGACGATAGGCTGGTATTGGGCGATATGGGGCATGTCTTTCGGGTGAGGTTCAGAGGGTTAGATTTTAAAAGATGCGGTTCGCCCCTTTGTTTCCGGCCTTTTTGCTCAACGCTCTCTATGAGGGAAAGAAACGGGGGTTTCTTTGAAACACCCAACGCGATTTTTGCCTCTTACGCCTTAGGTGTCCGAATCCGTATCTAAGTTGTGCAAATATAGTGATTTGCCGTCGGTTAAGGCAAGTGGTGTGAGTTTTTTCGTCGCAGAGTTTGACTGGTTGGTGCCGATGCAACCTAACCCCCGTTTAAACTCGACTGAAAAAAAAATGAGACTTGTTTTTTGGCAGAACTGCCTCTCGCCACATCAGTTGCCGTATATCGTGAAACTGATGGACGATGAGCGTGTTGACGAAGTTGTCGTGGCGGCAGGCGAGGCTGTGAACGATGCAAGGGCTAAGATGGGATGGGAAACGGGTCGCTATGCTGGGATTGAGAGATGCAAAGTGTATGTAGACTTGAGCGACGAGCAGATTGAGAGCCTACTGCGGGAGCGTGTTGCGGAGAGTGTTCATCTGTTCTCCGGCATTCGAGGTTTCGCATTCGTGTTCAAGAGCCTAAAGGCGAGCTTGGCACATCCTGTCAGACGGTGTTTGATTACTGAGCGACCAAACACGTTTGCCTTCGGGCGAGCCAATGGGAAACCGTTGTGGATGCATGCAATACGTTTCTTGCTCCAAGACAGAGCATACGCACGGCATATCGATACAGTTTTTGCGATGGGAGGTGAAGCTGTGGAGTATTTCCGTTCAGTGTATAAGAAATGGAGGGTTGTGCCCTTCATGTATTGCACTCAGTCCACAGAGTACCGTCCGACTACGATGTTGAGGGGAGCTGCCAAGTTCATTTTTATAGGTGGACTGTCATATTGGAAAGCACCTACAGCGATTGCGAATGCATTCGCGCAGATTAAAAAGGAGGGAAGTAGAATTGATGGGACGGTGACTTTTGTTGGCGATGGGGATCAGAGGGGAAAAACGGAGGCTGTATTCAGAAAGAACGGGATGGACGACATCGCTGAGTTCGTCGGGTATCGCCCGATGAGAGAGATTCCCACTTGGTTGGCAAAGAGCGATGTCCTTATCTTGCCGAGCGTGTATGACGGATGGGGAGCTGTGGTGAACGAAGCGTTGCAAATGGGGCTATACGTGATATGCAGCGATGCATGCGGCGCAAGCGATTTGATTCGGGGCGATGAGGGGTTAGGTACGGTATTCAAGAAGGGGGACGAGGGAGGGTTGGCTTCGGCAATTGATTATTGCATGAGCCACATCGACGAGGTCCGAAGTGGGCGAGGATATAGGATGCAGTGGGCTGATAGTCACATAAGTGGGGATGTTGTGGCGAGGTATATGATTGATTGTTTGTGCGGGAAGTGAGCTAAGGGGTCGTGGCGTTTTCTTTGCGCATGACTCTTTTCTTGATGAATTTGGCGGGATTGCCGCCGACAACTGTCCATGGTTCGACGTCTTTGAAGACGGCGGCGCAGGCTCCGACGACGGCACCTTCGCCGATGGTGACGCCCATTGAGATGAATGCGCTTGTCCCTATCCACGACGCCCTACACATGAGTATCGGAGCAATAATTAGACCACAATCTTTGCTGTTTTGCATAGATGTTTCGTGCCCTGCTGCACACAGATAACTGTATTGGGAAACAGTAACATCATCTTCCAAAACCACCAAATCTTGATTGTAGCAAATTACATTGGGACCCAACCAAGCGTTATGCCCCATCCTCAGATTCCAAGGTGCCCATATTCGCACACTTGAGTACACGCCGGAATCCCATTTTAAATCGGCACCAAACAGCCGCAGAATGAACAGCCGCCAAGGGTTGAACAATTTCGTGCCAAAGGGACGGAAGAATATTAACCAAACTACATTCCATACGGCTCTTTTCGCTTTGATCTTCAGCGACACGCACCCAATATTCTTACTCTCGAAGGCCATTTTATTTTAATACGTTATAAACGTACTCCTCAACTAAAGGCAACACTGCGCATGTTGAATTTATTCCGCCAGCTCTTGGCAACACCCCCGTGTTCACTACAAGGAGGTTCGTGAAGCGATTAAAATAATCGTCGGCACTATCAAAGTTAGAGAACATGCCAAATGGATGGTATACGTCTTCATAATGCTCCGCCGTAGTGCTGAATGGCAATTCTTCATACACTACGCCGTTATTATCAAGGAACTCTTTGACAATGGCTCTTGCTTTAGTGAAAAGTTCGCCCGTTTTGGGAAGTATCATGAAGTTCACATCCACGCTTTCCTCGCCAAAAGCATCCTTTTCCTGATTGATAGTCATTTTGCCCGCCTCCTTAGGAGCCTCGATGTCTATCTGAAGGAAAAACTCGTTGTTGTATACATACATTTTCCTCAACACCAGCATATACCAAGCAAACGCCACGCATGATGGAATGTTTTTAAGAATGTTCAGGATCAGCCCTGCCCTCATCTTATGCCCAAACAAAAGCTTCTTTAAATCTCTGAAGAAAGGGAAATCTTCATTACATATTGGCTGAGAATAGAAAGAATATCCATCAACCTCTCCAACAAAACGCTTTGTAACCAATGAGGCGCCTTTCACCAAGAAACGAAAATCAATATTCCCCATCTTAATGCCACTCTTGACTTTAAAAGCCCTTTGTGACAAATGATCACTGAATGGCATCATATCGGCTTCATCAGCTAACTTTGAATTGATCAGAATTCGGGAACTCTCAAAGGCTCCTGCAGTCAGGAAATAATTGTCATAATCCGCCGCAGTATATCGACGACCACCTTTGATATACTCAAAACCTTTTACTTCATTGCCGTCGGTTAGAATTCTACTTACTCTGGCATTTGATATAATATTAATCTTCGGATTTTGATTTACCTTGAAGTGTTTGAAAAGGTTACGATGAAAATAACTCAACCATATGCCAGTTTTGGTAAAGAGGTTATCGTTTATCCTCACCTCTGGATATTTGTTCTCTAATCCAAAACGACTCAGCACCACATCCTTATGCAGCTTGTTTATACTCACTATGTCTTTCACAAACTGCGACGGGCTGGCAAAGTCATTATCTGAGAAAGTGAGCAATTGACCACCCCATTTGACGGAGGCTCCTCCGAATCCAAAGAAACGCGCCTTTTGTAGACCTTCGTAATGCGCACCGACAATATGAGACAGATACCCTATCTCAGATTCTGTCTTCAAGTGGCTATCGCCAACATCATAGAGGTCTATTTCCTCGTGCGGGTACAAGATGGAAAGCAAGTTTGACACATAGCTACCATACGTTCCGGCACCAAGCACCGCAAATCGGCGCTTTCCAAAACTCATACCAAGTCGCTTCTCGCTCTTTTCTGAATTAAACCATGTTCTCTTAAACAGACCGACAAACTTGAGATAATGCCGTTTTTTTAACAAACCGACGAACTTCATCAATTTTGCTCCTCCCATAATCAATGAATAGGGGAGGCATATTGGCGACACGTTCCATTGATTACGGACGAACTCATACTTTGTCCCGGCGCGTTTTTCTTTATCTAATACAAGATATACACGCTCAGGATTCGGGTTTTGTACAATCTTTACGATGGCTTCATGCAAAGTTTCTCGACAAATTAACGGCAAAGACGTTTTCTTGTCGCCCAAAAGCACGTTGAGTCCAAGCTTTGACACCAAGATGCCAGCTTTGGAAATCTCCCGATTCTTGGTGTAAATGAAACCTGGTCTTACAAACGAAACCTTTAAACCTTCTGGTTTGTGTTCCTCAATATAATTGTCTACTGCTACCTTTATACTTGCGTATCCTCCCTTATTGTGCCAATCCGTTTCTATAGGGGAGTCTTCGTCCACCTCAATTGCCTCATTAGAGTATACACTAATGGACGAAATCTGTATAAAATGCTTAACCTTCTTTGCCTCACAAAACTTGAGCAAAGAACTAATGTACCTAAGGTTCTCTTCTACTGATTGATTTTTAAGAATGATGAAATTTATCACTTCATCATAATCACCAAGCTGCTTATTGTCGGCAATACGCATCACGTCGCCTAATATCACATTGCCTGTCCTACCCTCTTCACCTCGTGAAAAGCACTCACAAGCAATACCTTCTCTATCGCATAGTTCAGTCAGTCCCGTTGCGACAAATGACCTATGGCCGCAAATCAATATTCTTTTCTTTCCCATCGCACTCAGTCTTAGGCGGCTAAGTGCCTGGTTGAAGAAACGAACAGCGGGAGGCTATTGGGGTTGTGGTGTTGCCCCCCCCCCTTGGATTTCTTTAATCTTTCTCATTTTGATATATTTAGCCGGGTTTCCGCCAACGACGGTCCACGGTTCAACGTTTTTGACGGCTACGGCGCGGGGGCAGACTACGGCTCCTTCGCCAATGGTTACTCCTTGCCCAATGAAGGCTTCGGCACAGACCCATGCTCGGTCGGCTATGATGATTGAGGCCTCGGTCTGACGATGATGGGGGTCTGTGATGTCGTGTCCTGCCGTGCAGAGGAAAGCTCTTTGGCTGACGGTAACATTTACGCCCAACACGATAGGCGCGGCGTTGTAGCAATCGACTCCACTCGCCAGACAAGAGTGGTCTTTCATTTCGAGCAGCCAAGGCTTGAAGATTTTGGCTGAGGAGTATACGTTTGCCGTCCACGCCACTTTTGCTCCGAAAGCCCTCAGGAGGAGGACTTTCCATTTGCTTCCTGCGCTTTTGGGCAGTGGTCTTGCGAGCAAAGCCCACACTATGGTCCACAATAATCGCTTCACCTTATCCCATTTGGAGTATGGTGTCTTGAATTTCATGTAGTCCATTGGGGCGTTTTTTGAGTTGCTGAAGGTATTGTGTTGAGCAAAGATAGTTATTTATTGCAGATGTTGGAGTTTCTTGTTGGTTGACGTGGAAAAAGCCTCGGCTTCGCGGGGAAGTCGAGGCTTTGGGTATTGACTTGGTCGGAGGGGGTTAGCCGCCGAAGTTGTCGTACATGATGCTGGAGTCTTCGACGCCGAGGCCTTCGAGCATGTTGACGACGGCCTTGGACATGGGGCCAGGGCCACACATGTAGTACTCGATGTCCTCGGGGGCCTCGTGGTTCTTGAGGTAGGTCTCGTACATGACGTTGTGGACGAAGCCGGGTGTGTACTTGACGCCGGCGGCATCGGCAGCGGGGTCGGGACGGTCGAGGGCGAGGTGGAAGTGGAAGTTGGGGAATTCCTTCTCGATGCTGTGGAAGTCTTCAAGGTAGAAGACTTCGTTGAGTGCACGGGCGCCGTAGAAATAGTGCATTTCACGGTCGGTGGTGTGGAGGGTCTTGGTCATGTGCATGATTTGGGCACGGAGCGGGGCCATGCCGGCGCCACCGCCAACCCAAATCATCTCCTTCTTGCTGTCGAAGTGTGGGTGGAAGTCGCCGTAAGGACCGCTCATGATGACCTTGTCGCCTGGCTTGAGGGAGAAGATGTATGACGAGGCGATGCCCGGGTTGACGTCCATGAAGCCGCTACGGTCGGGCTTGAAAGGAGGTGTCGCGATGCGGACGGTGAGCATGAAGACGTTGCCCTCGGCGGGGTAGTTGGCCATGGAGTAGGCACGGATGGTGTCGTCGTCGTTCTTGCACTTGAGGTCGAACATCTTGAATTTCTCCCATGCGGGGAGGTATTCGCTTCCGATGAGTTCCTTGTCGAAGTCGTTGTAGGAGAGTTGGAACTTAGGGATTCGGATTTGTGAGTAGGAGCCAGGGAGGAAGTCCATGTGTGCGCCTTCAGGGAGCTGTACTTTGAACTCCTTGATGAACGTTGCGACGTTCTTGTTGGATATGACGGTGCACTCGTATTCTTTGACGCCGAGGACAGACTCGTCGACTTTGACCTTGAGGTCGTTCTTGACCTTGACTTGGCATCCGAGCCTCCAGTGGTCGAGTTGCTGTTTGCGGGAGAAGTGTCCCTTCTCGGAGGGGAGGATGTCGCCGCCGCCTTCGAGGACTTGGCATTTGCACTGACCGCAGGAACCTTTGCCGCCACAAGCGGAGGGGAGGAAGACACCGTTGGAGTTGAGCGTCGAGAGGAGTGAGCTTCCGGACTCGACTGTCAGATTGTCCTTGTCATTGATGGCGATGTTCACAGGGCCGGAGGGCACGAGGAAACGCTTGGCGACGAGAAGGATGACAACGAGCAGCATGATGATGGAGAGGAAGACCCCGATGCTCGCCAATATAAGATTTGTATCCATATTGTTGTTACCTAATAAGCCATGTTTAGATGTTGAGGCCGGAGAAGCACATGAAGGACATGGCCATGAGACCTACGATGATGAAAGCGATGCCGAGGCCTTTGAGAGCAGCGGGCACGTTGCTGTAGGCCAGCTTCTCGCGGATGGCGGCGAAGCTGACGATTGCGATGAGCCAGCCGATGCCGGAGCCGAGGGCGTAGACGAGCGCATCGAGGAGTGAGCCGATGAACTTGGGGTCGGCGCCGTCGAGGCCGATGCGTTGTTGCATGAAGAGCGAGCCGCCCATGATTGCGCAGTTGACGGCGATGAGGGGGAGGAAGATGCCGAGCTGCGAGTAGAGGGTTGGGCTGAACTTCTCGATGAACATCTCGACAAGCTGGACTATGCCGGCGATGACCGCGATGAAGAGGATGAAGCTGAGGAAGGAGAGGTCGACGCCTTCAACGAGAGCACCATTGCCGAGGACGCAGGTCTGCAGCAGGTAGTTGATTGGGAGCGTCACGCAGAGCACGAAGGTGACGGCGATGCCGAGGCCCAGTGCGGTCTTCACGCTTTTGGATACGGCAAGGTAGGAGCACATGCCGAGGAAGAGCGCGAAGATCATGTTGTCCACGAAAATCGAGCGGACGAACAGGCTTATCAAACTAACGTTTTCCATTTGAAAGAATCTCGATACTCCCCTGCCCTACGTGGTAGGGGTTGGGGACGTGGTACTTTTATTTTTCCTGAAGGTCCTTGTTGTGCGCCCTCTCCCACCAGATGATGCAGGCGACGACGATGAGTGCCATGGCAGGCATGAGCATCATGCCGTTGTTGACGTAGCCGGCGTTCTTGATGGGTTGGTAGTTGAGGACATCGAAGCCGAGGAGCGTTCCGGAGCCGAGGAGTTCGCGGAAGAAGGCGACGATGATGAGAATCTTGGCGTAGCCGAAGCCGTTGCCGAGGCCGTCGAGGAAGGCGGGCCAGGGCTTATTGGACATGGCGAAGGCCTCGAGGCGACCCATGAGGATACAGTTGGTGATGATGAGTCCGATGTAGACGGAGAGGGTCTGCGCGACATCGTAGGCGAAGGCTTTGAGGACCTGGTTGACGATGGTGACGAGAGCCGCGACGACTACGAGCTGGACGATGATGCGGATACGCATCGGGATCGTCTTACGGAGCAGGGAGATGATGACGTTGGCGAAGGCCACGATGATGGTCACGGAGAGACCCATGACGAGTGCGGGCTTGAGCTGCGCTGTGACGGCCAGTGCGGAGCAGATGCCGAGCACCTGGACGGTGACGGGGTTGTCCTTGGTCAATGGCAGCGTGAAAGCCTCCTTATTTTTCTTAGAGAAGAGTTCGCTCATGATAAAGACCCTCCTAAATTACTTCGTTAAAAATTTGTCGTACTTCTTGAGGCTCGTCTTGAGCATGGCATCGACGCCGGAGGAGGTGATTGTTCCGCCAGAGATGGCGTCGACTTGGTCTTGCCCGTCGGCTTTGATACCCTTCTTGAGGACGGCGATTGAGACGACGTCGCCGTTGGCGTTCTTGATTTGCTTGTTCAAGAATTGGCCACGGAAAGCGTCGGTTACGATCTCGGCGCCAAGGCCTGGGGTTTCGCCCTCGTGGTTGAAGTAGATGCCATAGACGGTGCTCTTGTCGTCGTTGAGGCCGACGTAGCCCCAGATGGGGCCCCAAAGGCCGTTGCCCTTGACAGGTACGATGAATTTGACTTGTCCGTCGACATTGCATTGGTAGACGGGGAGTTTTTGGTCGGTGGCCTTCTTGGTGAAGTCGAGCTCGAAGCCGTCTTCGCCATCGACGACATCGCCGTTGGCGTTGACAACGAGGGGCTTGACGTATTTAGCGAAGTTGGCTTCGACGTCTCCCTCGGTGACATTGATGGCGGCGAGGATCTGCGCCCTCTTGTCGTTTCTCTCGTTGGCCTCCTGACGCTCCTTGAGGCTGCTGGCGACGAAAGAGAGAAGGAAAGCGACGATGATGACCAGGACGGCAGAGTAGATGATGGTGTAGGCGTTGCTGTTTGTAGACAGGCCTTTCTTTTGTTCGTTTGCCATTTTCGTCTGGTTATTTTGCTATTGCACGTTTCTTCCTACGGCTGACGTTGGCTTCGACGATGAAGTAGTCGACGAGCGGAGCCATGGTGTTCATGAAGAGGATGGCGAGCATCATTCCCTCGGGGTATCCGGGGTTGAGGACTCTCACGATGATGGCGACAAAGCCGATGAGGAGGCCGTAGATGTATTTGCCACACTCGGTGCGGCATGATGTGACGGGGTCAGTTGCCATGAATACCGCACCGAAAGCGAAGCCGCCGTAGACGAGGTGGTCGTACCAGGGTAGCTGCGCGATGGGCGTCTCGGGGCCGAACTGGTTGAAGCAGAGGGCCGTGAGGGCGCCGCCGATGAAGACGGAGAACATGACCTTCCAGCTTGCGACGCCGGTGAGGAGGAGGAAGAGGCCACCGATGAGGATGCAGAGGGCAGAGGTCTCGCCGATGGAGCCTGGCATTACGCCGATGAAGGCATCGATGAAGCTGACGGGCTCGACGGTGTTGACGGCTTGTGAGAGGGCTGTGGCGCCGGTGTGGCCGTCGACGCCCTCGCCGTAGTACCATACGGCATCGCCAGACATCTTGGAGGGATAGGCGAAGAAGAGGAATGCGCGCGCGATGAGGGCGGGGTTCCAGATGTTCATGCCCGTTCCGCCGAAGACCTCCTTAGCGAAGATGACGGAGAAAGCCGTGGCGACGGCGACCATCCACAGGGGTACTCCTGCGGGGAGGACGAGGGGGATGAGGAGGCCTGTGGCGAGGAAGCCCTCGTTGACCTGCTCGTTGCGGATTTGCGCAGTAGCGAACTCGATTCCGAGGCCGACGACGTAGGAGACGATGACCATCGGGAGGAAGATGTAGAGTCCGTGGAGGAAGCAATCGACGACGGTGGCGGAATCGGCTTGTCCCATTACGTTATAGTATTGGAAACCAGCGTTCCAGATGCCGAAGATTGTTGCCGGGATGAGTGCGAGGATTACCATAGAGATGACCCTTTTGAGGTCAACTCCGTCGCGCACGTGAACGCCGCCCTGGTTTGTTGTGGCGGGGGCAAAGAGGAAGCTTTCGAACGCTTCGAACGTCGACTGGAACTTCTCATATTTGCCGCCCTTCTCGAAGTTGGGCTTGACGCTATCTAAGTAGTTTCTTAACGCTTTCAATTTGTGACGATTTAAAGAGTCAGAGCATCAAAAGATGGCCATTTAGCCCACCTCTTGTATCATGAGGTTGAGTCCGTTGCGGAGAATTTTCTGGACGGGGACTTTTGAAGTTGAGACGAACTCGCAGAGGGCCATGTCCTCCTCGACGACCTCGAAGATGCCGAGGTCAATCATCTTGTCGATGTCTTTGGCGAGGATGGCTTTGACGAGGTGTTCGGGGTAGATGTCCATTGGGAAAACATTCTCCATCTCACCGCTAACGACTATGGCGCGTGGCTCACCGTGGGTGTTGGTGTCGAGGTCGTAGTCTTTGGAGGGTGTGAGCCAAGAGAAGAAGGTGCGGCTTGCGGAGAATTTCTTGAAGCCTGGCGTAATCCATCCGAAGAACTCGGGTTTGTCGCCCTCGGGGATTACTGTGACCTGGCTGTCGTAGTAGCCGAGGAAGCCGTCGGGCTGGACTTTGGTGCCAGTGAGGACGTTGCCGGAGATGACGCGTGCGCCGTCGAGCTTGGCGTTGCCGTTGAGGATGTTGGAGAGCTGCGCGCCGAGGGTTGTCCTGAAGTAGGCGGGTTTTTCGACCTGCGAGCCGTCGAGGACGATGATGCGGGCGAAGTCGAGCTTGCCCTCGGCGAAGATTTTGCCTATGGCTACGACTTCTTGCGGCTGGATGGTGAGGACTTTCTCGCCGTTGTTGATGGGGTTGACGTGGTTGATTTGCACGCCGACGCATCCGGCAGGGTGCTTACCAGCGAAGATGGTGACCTTGGCGTCCTTGACGGATGTGAAGGCTTTGGAGGCGCCTGAGTTGTGGGCACCGACGAAGACTGGCGCAATCTTGGAGAGGACGGTGACGCCGTCTTGGAAGGCCTGCTCGTTGCCACGGATGATGTGGTCGTAGTCTGGGGCGAGAGGGGCGGAGTCGAACGTGGAGATGAAGATGGCCTTGGGCTGCGCCGTTGGGTCGGCGATGATGTTGTAGGGCCTTTGGCGGAAGTAGGTCCACGCGCCTGTTGCGAGGAGCTTCTCGATGATTTGGTCTCGCGAAGCTGATGCGGGGTCGAGCTTACCGACCTCGACGGGCGCTGGTGCGGCGTTGGCTTTGACTACGACGGCCATGATGGCGCGACGTTCGCCACGGACAACGGCGGAGACTTGGCCAGACACTGGCGAGACGAATTTGATTTCTGGGCGTTGCTTGTCGAAGAACAGCACGTCCCCGGCCTGAACATTGTCGCCTTCCTTGACGGCCATCTTGGGCTTGAGGCCCCAGAAGTCGGTCGGTTTGATGGCGTAAAGCTCGGGCTCGGCAGCCTGTCCATACACCGTTTCGGCTCTGCCTTTGAGGCGTATGTCGAGGCCCTTCCTCAGTTTTATTACGTCAGACATTTTAAAGAGATGAATGTTTGTTTTTCGAAATATGGCCGATTGGCGGTATGCCGCACGGTATGTCGAGGGGCGCGAGCGGAAAGAGGTCGTCGCGTCCCCACGAGGGTCGGGGTAAGGAAGTGGGGGTTGGGGATGAGAGTGTGACACCGAGGCATGGGTGGCGTAGGGCTATCCATGTCGGGGGGGAGGGATGTCGCCGTGAGGCGATTCGGTGCGTGTCTCATAAGTTCTTGAGGCTTGCCGAGGTGCGCTTTGGGAGGCAGAGTGGAGTCCCAGCTCGGCGTTGGCCTCATGGAGGTTCTTTTGTTTTTAGGACGTTGTGGCGGGCGGCGTTTATGCTACCTAACCATTTATTGTGCAAAGAAAAGGATTATTGGGGGAATTGTGAAGATTATAAAGAAAAAAATCTGTAATTGGGGGGGGGTGGCTATTGTTGGCTATATTTGTGGTACGGGCGGGTCAAGAGGGCTTGCCTAAAGCTAAAGAAACTGGTTTTATGGAATTGGTATTACTTCTGCCTTTGCTCTTCATTGTTCATGATTCTGAAGAGATTATTACGCAGCGCAAATGGATGGAGCGTGACTCGGGGCGCATTGTAGAGAGGTTTCCGGCGGCGGGTCGGATGGTGTCGATGCTGAGCGGGGTGTCGGACAGGAGTTTCAGCCTTATGGTGATGGAGGAGTTGGCGGTTATCTCGTTGGCGGTATGGCTGGACGCTATTGGCGTGGCATGGCCGTTGGTGGGGTTATTCTATGGGTTCGGGCTTCACCTTGTGGTTCATGTGGGGCAGGGTGTAGCCATGCGGTCTTACGTGCCTGGGCTTGTGACGTCGGTGGTGGAGATTCCCGTGGTCGCGTATATTGCGGTGGGTCTATGGTCAGAGTATACGGTTGTGGAGAATTTGATGCTTGCTTTGGGAGGGGTGTTGTTTGCCGGGGTGAATGTGTTTTTGATACATTGGGTGGGGAGGAGGTTGGAGGGGGAATAATTGGATGGCTATTGGCTGCTTCGCTGGAAAATTGAGCGGATTCGGCGTTTCACCCCCCTGAGGCAAATTAACGCATAGCATTTGTAGAAGATTACGGTTTGGCGCAGCCCCTTTCCAAATGCTTGATAAAATGCTGATCTTTTTTCGAAGAATTTATCTCTAAAGCCTTGTTGACTAATAGCTATTACTATTATGGCATCGCCCACATCCATTAATCTATGGGATATATCCCTGTCTCGTTCCCTGTAGTCATCAGCCAACTTGTATAAGTGAGATGCCGCAAGAAAAAAATGTTTAATACGCTTAACACTGTTGTTAACGTTACCTGTCGCAGACTCGTAGTGAATACGGTAAACATATACAACCTTATCCGTAAAAGCAATAGTTTTGCAACAAAGAGCTAATCGACTGAAAAATAGAGTGTCTTCACCTATTGCTAAACCCTCTACAAACAGAATATGATTGTCTTTTACTAAATCTGCTGGCAACAAATACCCCCACAAGGCTCTTTTATGGAATTTCCCTAAAGTCAATACTGGTTTAGGCAAAATTTCGTTGGGCATATTGTTGTGCGATTTTGAGGAAACGCCGTCTTTAAGGTAAATGACGTTGCCAAGTACTATGTCGGCATTGGTTTCTTGCTGGCGTTGGTAGAGGGTTGTGAGGGCGTCGGGGGTCATTAGGTCGTCGGCATCGGCGAAGAAGAACCAATCGCCGTGGGAGGCGTCGATTGCTTTGTTGCGGGCGACG
>JALEMI010000064.1 GCA_022768325.1 Bacteroidales bacterium | reverse complement strand
GGCGACTTTTATGCTTGCTCTTCTCTTTTTATTATTCCCTTGCGATTTTTCATCCCCCTTTCGTATCTTTGATACTAGAAAGGCACTTAGTTCGCCGTTGAGTCACATGAGTGCCACGGCGGCTCGTTGGAAAGGGAACACTATTTTGTCCTAGCGCTTGAAACTCGGGATGAGGAGTTACGCTTCTAAGGTCTTTCTCACTGATACTAATGACTATGCGCATATTTTTTGTGTGTTGGTCTAAAGATATATCCCCTTCGCCTTTGGTGTTGGGGAAATTTTTTATTGCCTCCTTGTTCTCATATTCTTGATTTCTGCCGCCGCCGCGGTCTTTGAGGCCCTCGCTCTCGCTTGTGCGAGCTTGGCGTTGTCGGTGGGCGTTTGGCGCGTGACCTTGTCGCCCGTCGCCTGGCGTATAACCTCCTCCTCGCCATAGGCGCAATGGCACATTTCCCGCCCTCTTCATTCCCCTTGCGCTTGTCCGTCAGATTTCCTAATTTCGTCTCCTGACAATTCCCAAGATATGGCGGGACAACAGTGGCCGCGTATGCGGACGCGCTGTTCTTTCTGGAACTACATACTTGTAGGAGTAGGGCATTCGAGGGCTTGTTAGGGTACTTTTTATTACGGTCTTCATCGCATTATTTCAAATTTTCTCTATTCGGGGGCAAAGGTTGGATTCGTTCCCCTGAGTATCTTTCGATAGGGAATCTATTACAATACTGTGACTAAATCTTGTTCAATTAAGGACGAATCTTTTCGCGACTCCTTAAAGCGTGGTTTCTTGTTCTACGCTATTTCCGCTTTTGTCATTGCTTTTCAATTCGTTAGCTATATGTTCGGTAATTCCATTGCCGAACTTATGGATTTTGAGGGGTGGTGTTTCTTCATAGCGTCAACCATTAGTCATGCGTCGCAAGTGGCGCTGATTCCGTTTCTTGTATACCTGATTTTTGCGGCCGTGCGTCTTCCGCGTGTCGCCACTGTCGTCCACATCGTGCTGGTCGTCGCATTGTGCATTTTGTGCTACGTCAACGAGCAGGTCTTTGCGCTGTACCGCTTCCATATTAATGGCTTCATTCTCAATATGTTCTTTGGCGATAGTGCGGCCGAGATTTTCACTTTCGATACGATGCTCTACGTCAAGGAGGGCGTCATGTTTGTGCTGTTGTCTGCGGTGGTGACGGGTCTTTGGTGGGTTTCGTCCTTCGTGTGGCGGAAGTTCCGCAAGGCTTTTGCCGTTCCTGTTGTGTCGGTTTTCGTGGCATGTACGCTTTTTGCTCACGGATGGCATGTTTACGCGTCCTATATGCAGCACCAGTCTGTCGTCAAGAGCGCAAAGCTAATTCCCTACTATTTCCCAATGACGGCCTACGGCTTCATGGTCCGACATGGCTTCGTTGCTCCAGACGATTATCGCAAATTGGCGTCCGCTCATACCCAAAGCTCTGATATTCAATACCCTCTGCGACCTTTTGACAATGTCCGTCCCGAGAAGCTGCCCAATATCATCTTCATTCTCATCGACTCGTGGAATCGCCGAGCCTTCACGCCCGAGTGTATGCCGACGGCCTACGACTTCGCTCAGAAGAATCAATGGTTCGCCAATCACGTAAGCGGCAGCAACGGTACGCAGAGTGGTGTCTTTGGCGTTTTCTACGGCCTCCCGTGCTATTATTGGGAGGCTTTCGAGGCATCCCATATCACGCCACCCCTCGTCGACAGGCTTCTTGAGCTTGGCTACGATTTCCAGGTTTACCCAAGTGCCCCATTGACAGACCCTCCTTTTGCAAGGGTGCTGTTCTCCAATGTCCCCAACCTCAATATCAAAACCGAGGGTGAGTCAGTCATTGAGCGAGACAACCGCTTGGCCGACAATTTCTTAGCCGATCTTGAGGCAAGGACCGACACGTCCGCCCCATTCTTCTCGTTCTTGTTCTTCGACCTCCCTCACAGTTTCCAACTCCCTAAGGATAAGAATGTTAAGTTCCAACCCGCATGGGAATACGCCGACTACACAAAGCTCAATAATGACCTCGATCCCGAGCCCTTCTGGAATCTGTATCGCAATACGTGTAATCAAGATGACGAAATCATGAGCCGAGTGTTCGACGCTCTCGAACGTAAAGGCCTCATGGATAGCACGATAGTCGTCCTAACTGGCGACCATAGCCAAGAGTTCAACGAGAATCACAAGAACTATTGGGGCCATAATGGCAATTTCTCCCTCCATCAGATTGGTGTGCCGCTAATTTGCCATTTCCCCGATATGCAGCAGCCCCACAAGTTCACCCACCGCACAACCCACTACGACATCGCCGCAACTCTCATGAGCCGCTATCTTGGTGTCCGCAACGACATCTCCGACTACTCAGCAGGCCATGTCCTAACAGATTCTGTGCCAAGACGTTGGCACGTCGTCGGCTCAAATCTTAATTACGCCTTCATTATCGAGGGCGATTCAATCCTCGAAAAGACCGCCGACGGCGCACTCGATGTCTACGACGCCAATCTAAACCCCGTTAACGGTTACAAACTTCCAGCCAAAGAGTTTAACGATGCCATGAACGAACTCAACAAATATTTCAAGTAGTGACGCAACACTATGTCAATTAAATAATTAACTTTGTCCCCGTTCTGCGCAGTCTCTGGTCGAACAAGGGTGTCGGCGAATACTGCGTTATCGTAAAACCCATATTGTTCTAAACAAAACAATGGATTTAATCAAGATTGCTCAAGACGCCTTCAAGAGTGGCGTCGAGTTGCCTTCTTTCAAGTCTGGCGACTCTGTTTCCGTCTCCTACAAGATCAAGGAGGGTAACAAGGAGCGTATTCAGGTCTTCAAGGGCGTAGTTATCCAGATCAAGGGCGAAGGTGTTGGCAAGCGCTTCACCGTCCGCAAGATCTCCAATGGCATCGGTGTCGAGCGTATCTTCCCGATGAACTCGCCTTTCATCGACAAGGTCACCGTCGACCGCATCGGCAAGGTTCGTAGGGCTCGCCTCTACTATCTCCGCGGTCTCACCGGCAAGAAGGCCCGCATCAAGGAGAAGAGGAGATAATTCTCCAACTTCAAGATCAAAAAAAGGCATCCGTCAAATCTTCAAGTTAGGCGGATGCCTTTTTTTTCGTTCTGTCCCCGGATGCCTACTTTTTCAGCGAGAATAAGAATATCAATCCGCCACCTCTGCGATTCATGGCGCTTATCGTCCCGCCATGCCGCAGTATGGCGTTCTTTACAATTGCCAAGCCAAGACCCGTCCCACCCATGGATCTGCTTCTGCCCTTGTCTACGCGATAGAATCGTTCAAATAGCCGTGGCAGGCACTTTTCGGGCACTCCCACGCCGTTGTCCGAGAACTCAAAGAACCACGATGTGCGCGTCTCATGCCCCTGGAGGGTAATCGTCGTGCTGTCGCCAGCGTATGCTATGGCGTTGTCCGTAAGGTTGCGGAATATGCTGTAAATAAGGGAATATTCGCCACGCACAACGACCCCTTGGGGCAGTTTGTTGCAAAACTCCATCTTGCGCTCGCTCCGTTGGAGTGCCGTGTCGTTCATGATGGTGGCAATAACGGCCGATATGTCCACTGGCTCGTCGCTCAATGTCTCGCTCTCCTTGTCGTCAAGTTTGTTCAGTGTCGATATGTCCTGAATCAGGGAGCTCAGCCTCTTGGTCTGCACAAAGCATCGCTCCATGAATTGAAGCCTTGTCTCTTGCGGGATGTCCGGGTTCGTTAGGAGGGTCTCCATGTAGCCGTGTATGCTCGCTACGGGGGTCTTTAGCTCGTGCGCCACGTTTTGCGTAAGCTCTTTTTTCAGCCTCGTCTGCTGCTCCTGCGTTTCGGTCAGTCTTTTGTAAAGCCTTACAATCCGTTTGGCAATGTCGCCAAGCTCGTCTTTGTGAAAGGATTCTATGTCTCTCTCCGTAAGGCTCTCATTCCGGTCCACCTTAATGGCAAATTTCTGCAGGTTCTCAATATTGTTACCCAGGCGGACAAGAAATTGCCACAATATTAATGAGAGCAGCCCTAAGAGGAAGAGGGCTACCCAAATGTAGTGCTGGTCGGCCTTGAGGTTGTCTGCCAATTCGTCGTCGTAGGGTAGGGCGGTGCGCACAAACACTTTGGCTGTGGGGAAATACGTTGCCGAGTAGAAATATTTCCTTCCCGTCGTGGTGCTGTTCCTGTCGTAGTCGCTGCCTGCGCCGTTCTTTTTCGCCTCGCGTATCTCAATTCGGTCGCTATGATTCGTCATGGTCGCAATCTCACCATGCTCGCTGTCTAAGAGTACGTTTCCGTTTTCGCCAATTATTGTCAGGCGAAGGTTGTCGTTAGGGAATGTTTCGAGGGTGTTGTTTGCCGACGCAAAGTCCATGCCCTTGCGCTCCATCTCGCTAAAAATGCGATAGTTATACTCTTGAAGCTGCGAGTTCAGCGCGTCGCGTTTATACTGCCGTTCACGGCTCTGCTGAAAGAGGATCAGCGAGGCGGCAAAGATTACGAAGATGCTCAGAACGCAGAGGAAAAGCCTCTGCCCAACGTGTAGTTTTGGTATCGTCATGTCCCTATTCCTCAAATATGTAGCCAAATCCAAGTCTTGTGACGATGTTGTCGGCATATCGTCCAACCTTTTTGCGGATTCGCGTGATGTTCACGTCCACCGTGCGGTCCGACACCATCACGTCGTCCGGCCATGCCTTTTCTATTAGGTCCTGACGCGACAAGACTCGCCCCTTTTGCATCAGGAATAGCCGCAATATCTCATATTCAGTCTTCGTCACGGCAATCTCTTCGCCGTCAATGCAGACCGTCTTCCTGTCCTGGTCAATCGACAAGGTCTTGTATGTCAATGTGTTTGTTTTGCTGGACGATGTCGCGTCGCTCTTAGTCCGTCGCAATACGGCTCTTATGCGCAGCATGACTTCCTGAAGCGAGAAGGGCTTCGAGATGTAGTCGTCGGCCCCAATGTTGAGGCCGGTTATCGTGTCGTTTTGAGTGCCCTTGGCCGTGAGGAATATGATGGCGATGTCCGCTGTCGCCGGGTCGCTCTTCAAGATTTGCGCCATCTCGAAGCCCGACATTCCGCCCATCATGACGTCGAGGAGGATTAGGTCAAAGGGCTTGTCCGTGGCCCTCCTGATTTTTTCAATTGCCTCTTCGCCCGAGTTTACGGTCATGACGTCATATCCTGCCGTCTTTATGTTGAAGCTCAAGATGTCGCAAATGTCTTGCTCGTCGTCTACGACTAATATTCTTGATTTTCCTTCTGTCATGTCTTTTTGCCTTTAGTGTTTTCCCGATTCGCAAATATGGCTGTTTTTGGCGTTATCAGGTGTTTCGATTGTGTTACAATATTGCGAGACAATGCGTTGGGGCTTTTGTTACAGCTTTGTAATATGCGCTTAGTCGCTGTGTAATTACGTGCCGATAATATTGCGGCTGTAAAATTGTTACACAACTCTTTATGGCTACAATCTACATTATCATCATCGGTTTCCTGCTCTTGCTGGCCGTCTTCGACCTCTTTGTCGGCGTCAGCAACGATGCGGTAAACTTTCTCAATTCGGGAGTAGGCGCTCGCATTGCTCATTGGCGCACTCTGCTCATCATGGCTTCGGTCGGTGTCGTGGTCGGTGCTTTCATGTCGTCTGGCATGATGGATGTCGCCCGCCATGGCATCATGCTCCCTTCCAATTTCTCGTTTGCCGATGTCATCGTGGTTTTCCTCGCTGTCATGGCCACGGATGTCATCGTTCTCGACCGTTTCAATTCCTTAGGTCTGCCCACGTCCACCACCGTCTCGCTTGTCTTTGAGCTTTTCGGTGCGGCTTCTTTCTTGGCGGCCGTTAAGATTGCGCAGTCCGATACTTTTGTCTATTCCGACCTTATCAATACCGATAAGTGCTTGTCCGTAATCGTTGCCATTTTCGTCAGCGTCGGCATCGCTTTCGTTTGTGGTGTCATTGTTCAGTGGCTCGCGAGGCTCGTCTTCACGTTCCAAAGCAGCAAGGTCGGTTTCGTCCCCGTAGCCATTTTTGGCGGCTTGGCTTTCACCATTCTCTGCTACTTCATTTTCGTAAAAGGCTTGGGCAAGTCGCCCATGATTAGCCATGAGGCTCGCGAGTGGGTCGCCGCAAATGTCAGGCTCATCTTACTCAGTTTCTTTGCCTTCTCAACAATCATCTCGCTTTTGCTATTGGCTTTGAAGGTCAATGTGTTCAAGATTGTCATTCTCCTCGGAACGTTCGCCCTCGCTATGGCTTTCGCCGGCAACGACTTGGTCAACTTCATCGGCGTACCCCTTGCCGGCTTGTCATCCTACCAGGACTGGTACGACGCGGGATGTCCCGACCCCGATTCTTTCATGATGACGTCGCTCATGGAGTCCGCAAAATCCTCCACCCCATACCTCCTCGGGGCAGGTGTCATCATGATTCTCGCGCTTGTCTTCTCCAAGAAGGCAATGACTGTCGTAAAGACAAGCGTCGACCTAAGCCGCCAAGACAGCTCCGACGAGATGTTCGGCTCAAGCCGCCCCGCACGCAGCATCGTCCGCAACACCGAGGCTTTCTTTGCCAATGTTGAACGCCTCATGCCTCGCCGCCTCAAGGTCGCCATAGGCCAAAGGTTCGACAATCGCAATACGGAGATGCCCGAAGGTGCCGCTTTCGATGCCGTCCGCGCTGCTGTCAATCTGGTGCTCTCGTCCGTGCTCATTGTACTCGGCACAAGCTATAAGCTCCCCCTTTCAACGACCTACGTGACGTTCATGGTCGCCATGGGTTCCAGCCTCGCTGATAAGGCTTGGGGTCGCGAGACGGCCGTGTTCCGTGTCACGGGTGTGCTGACCGTCATCGGCGGATGGTTCCTCACTGCCGCCATTGCCTTCCTCACGGCTGCCATTGTATGTGCGGTGATGTATTATTTAGGCATTGTCGCCATGTTCGCTTTCATGCTGCTCGTCGTCTTCGTTGTCGTGAAGAGCAATTTCGTCGGCAAGAAGAAAGCATCGGCGAGGTCCACGAGCCCTGTCGCCGTGGTCGCCAAGCCTACGCCCGACTCTTTCAATGTCCGTGCGGCGTCCAACGATTCTCTCGCCATCAGGCAGTCGGAAATCTTGTTCAACGACATTGTCGATGCTTTCCTCGGTCGTCGTGTGCGCGTCCTTCGCCAGGTAGGCAATCGTCTCGATGTCGAGATGCGCATTAATCATAGGAACGGTCGTCTCGAAATGCTCGAGTTTGGTCAATTGGCGCATAAGGACGAGCTGCAAGGCTATTCAACGCTCAACGACAGCGGCCTCTGGCTCCAACTCGGCTTAGATTGCCGCTCCCAATACGTCCGCATTCTCCGCCAGATGCATTCCCCTGTAATCGAGCACGTTGACAATGGCTTCAACCCTCTGCCCAAGGAGGCCGAGAAGGAGTTCGCGCCCATCCGACGCAGCGTCAACGAGCTGTTAGAGAATGCCGCAAGGATGGTCAATTCCCTCGATTTCATAGACTACGAGACGCTCCGACTGAGGGCCATCGAGCTCCGCAAGGTGCTAAAGGCCGTTAGGCATGCCCACATGAATCGCCTGCAGTCCGGTGTCAATCCCAAGGATTTCAAGGTGCTCATGGTCTACATCAACCTCCTCAGGGAGACTCAAAACCTCGTAAATAACCTCCGCCACCATATCCAGTCCGTAAAATGCTTCAATGCCCCGCAGACTGTGTCCGAGGAGGACAAAGAGACCGCACGAGATGGCGAATATTAACGAAATAATGAATCAACAATAGACTTCGCAAATCATTTTTGCAATTGTCAATAGTGTGAAATATCTCGGCCCCCGTAAGCACGGATACCATGTTTGATTTCTTTACAAAATTTGAGATTCTCTAAATCCGTTTTTGGGCTGAATATTTCACACTTTGTTCCGATAGTGTTTATATTTGCGCATTCCTCTGAAATAAAACTTATTATGAAAACATTTCACTCAAGGGGCACGTCTCGTTTCGCGTGGGTGTTGCTTCTGCTGTTGACATCCGTCTGCGCTTTCGCTCAGCAGACGGTGAATGGAACAGTGCTCGACAAGGCTACTAAAGAGCCCATCGTCGGTGCCGCTGTCATTCTGTCGGGAACATCCAACGGTACGGTCACTGACCTCGACGGTAACTTCTCAATCAAGGTCGCAAGCTTACCTCAAAGCATCGACATCACTTTCCTCGGCTACGAGAAGCTCTCGTTCAATGCCGAGACCCAAAATCTTGGTGCCATCTACATGGCTGTCGATTCCAAGACGCTCGACGATGTCATTGTCAAGAGCTCTATCGCCGTTGCGCGTAAGACGCCTGTCGCGCTCTCGTCTGTCTCCCCAGAGATAATTGAGGCTAAGCTCGGCAACCAGGAGTTCCCCGAGGTCCTCAAGGCTACCCCTGGTGTCTACGCAACAAAGGCCGGCGGCGGCTATGGCGATTCGCAGATTAATATGCGTGGCTTCAAGTCTGCCAACATCGCCGTCATGGTCAACGGCGTCCCCATGAACGATATGGAGTGGGGCGGCGTCTATTGGTCCAACTGGACGGGTCTTAGCGATGTCACCCGCAGTATGCAGACCCAACGCGGTCTCGGTGCTACGAAGCTCTCCGCTCCCTCCGTCGGTGGTTCAATTAATGTCGTCACCAAAGGTATCGAGTCCAAGAAGGGTGGGGCTGTCTCCTATTCCGTCGGTAACGATGGCTATCAGAAGATGCTCGCAACGGTCTCCTCGGGCATGAACTCCAAAGGCTGGGCTTTCACCGTCCTTCTCGCTAAGACTTGGGGCGACGGCTACGTCCAAGGCACAGAGTTCGAGGGCTACAACTGGTTCGCAAGCATCGCCAAGCGTCTCAATTCCGACCACCAGCTCACTCTTACGGCCTTCGGCGCTCCTCAGTGGCACAATCAGCGCAGCTCCTACGACGGTCTCACAATCGCTGGCTGGCAAAAGGTCAAGGACTACATGAAGGGCCAGAGCGAGTACCGCTACAACCCAACCTACGGCTTCGGTCTCAATGGCGAGCGCAAAGCCTCGGCCAGAAACGTCTACCACAAGCCACAAATCTCCCTCAACCACCAGTGGCAGATAACCGACAACCAGAGCCTCTCCTCTGTCGTCTATGTCTCCATCGGCCGCGGATATGGCAACTCCGGTATGGGTACCTCTTCCGACTACAAGAATAAGTGGTACGGCGCTTCCAACGGCTCGCTCAATACCACTTTCCGCCATGAGGATGGTACTTTCGCCTACGATGAGATTCAAGAGATGAACGCCTCAAGCGACCACGGTTCCGACATGGTCATGAGTATCTCCAAGAACTACCACAACTGGATTGGCTTCGTCTCCAACTACGAGAACCGAATCAGCGAGGATCTCACAGTAACAGGCGGTGTCGATTTCCGCTGGTACAGGGGCAAGCACACCAACGAGATCACCGACCTCTACAATGGTGAGTACTTCACCGACAACTACTACCGTAAGAATGTCAAGGCCTACAACAACGCCAAGGCCAACGACCCCAATTTCGTCTATGAGAAACTCCACGTCGGCGATGTCGTCTATCGTGACTACGACGGCTACACTGTCCAAGAGGGCATCTTCGCACAAGCCGAGTACACTCTCAACCAGTTCAATTTCTTCGTCTCCGGCTCTGTTTCAAATACTTGCTACTGGCGTTACGACCGCTTCTATTACGACGATTCCCACGCCGAGTCCGATAAGGTAAACTTCTGGGGTGGCACCGTCAAGGGCGGCGCAAACTACAATATCAACGAGAATAACAACGTCTTCATCAACGCCGGTTTCATCAGCCGCGCTCCTTTCTTCTCGGGTGGTGCTTTCCTTTCCAGCACTGTTAGCAACGAGACCAACCCCGATGCCGTCAACGAGAAGGTCGCTTCTTTCGAACTCGGTTATGGCTTCCAGTCCGCTCCCTTCGACGCCAAGGTCAATGCCTACTTGACAAAGTGGATGAATAAGACGCAGAGCAAGCGTGGCGACATCACGAAGGCCAATGGTGAGCAAGATACTTGGTTCTTCAACATGGAGGGTCTTGACGCTCGCCACATGGGTGTCGAGGTCGAGTTCACCGCCAAGCCCGCTAAGTGGGTCGACATCACGGGTATGTTCTCTTTCGGCGATTGGATTTGGGATTGCTCCCCTGTCGGCTATTTCTACGATTCCGCCGGCAACCCTCTTAAGGATTCCAAGGGCAACGTCGCCTCTGGCGCAAAGGCCGACGACCATGCCTACATGAAGCTCGAACTCGACAAGGTCAAGGTCGGTGGCTCTGCTCAAACAACCGCCGCTCTCGGCGTTAAGTTCAAGCCTATGCAAGGCCTCAAGATTGGTGCCGACTACAACCTCTTCGCTCGCAACTATGCCGACTGGGATTTCAGCTCCAACGACATCACTTTCAACGGTATAAAGGTTTTCTCAAGCCCTTGGAGAATCCCGTCCAGCTACACCTTCGATGTTGATGCCTCCTACGCTTTCAAAATCGGCGATAAGCTCAACGCGCGTCTCTCTGGCAAGGTCAACAACCTCTTCGATCAGGAGTACATCCAGCAGGCCACCGACGGCGACAAGCACAATTGGGAGTCCGCCTACCAAGTCTTCTACGGTTTCGGCAGAACATACTCCCTCGGTCTGAAGGTCTCTTTCTAAACCATTAAATTGACAACAATGAAATCGCAACATATTCTATTTGCAGCCTTGGCAGTGGCTCTGTCCGCTTGCGAAGACTACAATGACAATTTTGACGGGCTCGACGAGCTTGTCAACGAGAGCCGTCAGAATGTCGTATCTGGAGTAACATACGAACTTCAAGATGCCGACTATACCACCATCGGCGGATACACCCCAATCGACGAGGCCGATGTCGCTGATCTCGCCTCTGTCAAGAGCAATAAGGTGTTCCCCTCCGATGCCATCGCGCAGAAGTATATCGCCAAGTTCGCCGCCTCCAAGTGGCAGACTGCCGACAAGGGTTCTGCCGTAAACATCACCTACAAGCTCGCCGTCGCTGCTCCCGAGTATCTCACAACTCTCGCCGCAGCCAAGTCTTATGAGCTCACTTCCGACGACTATGTCACAATCTGGAAGGGCAATTCTAAGGCCAGCTATGTAACCAAGTCCACCGAGTCCGCCATCGCGTCCGTCCTCCCCGCTGCGGTTGAAGATGCACAGGCCGGCGACTATGTCCTCGTAACCTACAAGTATTCCGAGACCGAGCCATCCGCCGTCTCCGATGCTCCCGAGTGCCATTGGACCAAGCTCTCCGGTGCCAACTATCCCGAGGGCACCAATTGGACCTATGTCTCCTCCGGCAAGATTGACCTCTCCGATTTCGCAGGTCAAGTTGTTCGTGTCGGTATCCGTTATCTCAGCACCTCCTCTTTGGCTGGTACTGTCGAGGTTAAGAACCTTAAGGTTGCCGATGCCGCCCTCTCCAACTACGTCACGCCCGAACTCTACGCCGCCCAAGATGACGGTTCTTACAAGAAGGCCACCAAGTTCAGCGGCGATGGCAAGTATCTCATTCTCGCCAATGTCGACGGCTCTTACTACGCCTACGGCAAGATTAAGGGCGGCAAGGAGTACGGCTATTGCGTTAGCGACCCCGTAACCGTTACCGACGGTGTCGTGGCTGCTGCCGATGCCGAGTCTATCTTTGTCGAGGTAGCCGCCTCTGCCAACGGTTATAGCATCAAGAACGCCGACGGCCTCTACCTCTACATGAAGGGTACCTACGATAGCTTCAACACAGCCGATGCCGTCGGCGACGAGGGTTATGACTGGAATTTCAATGTCACAGCGTCTGGTGTCGAAATCGTCAACTACGCTGTTTCCAAGACCATCACTTACGATTCCAAGTTCAGCTCCTACGGCGCTTACGCCAATTCTAAGCTCGGTGTCGTCGAGAACAATACGCTTCTCACCACCGAACTCCCCGAGGGCTATGTCATCAAGGATGTCGTTCTCCCAACCGGCTCCACCTACGTTTGGACGCTCGACTCAAAGTATGGTGCCAAGGCTTCCGCATTCGTCAACAAGGTTAACAACGAGTCCGATAGCTGGTTCATTACCAAGGAACTCGACCTTACCGAGCTCACCTCTCCCTACATCACTGTCGATTGGGCTGCCAACTATTTCAGCGGCAACAGCGTCGAGGACTATCTGCAGGTATTGGTGACAACTGAGTATGACGAGACCGCCGATTTCGTAATCGATGGCAGCAAGAGCCTCAAGGCAATCGACAATTCCGAGACCAAATTCGCCATCTAC
The DNA here is from genome assembly GCA_022768325.1 of Bacteroidales bacterium. GTDB lineage: Bacteria > Bacteroidota > Bacteroidia > Bacteroidales > Marinilabiliaceae > W3P20-009. The sequence goes on along the minus strand of JALEMI010000064.1, from coordinate 34,831 downwards.
TCTTACGACGGCGCAACATGGTCCATCCCCTCCGACGTCCTCGTTGTCAACCCCGCCGACTACAAGGCAATGGGCATCTCTACCAACAGCTTCAGCTCTACCTACAAGCCCGCAACCTATCTCGCTAAGTTCCTCGCCACCAAGCTCCCCTATGCCCTCGAGTCCGACAAGGCGGCTGTAGTCTACTACTACGGCTCCAACATCGAGGCTGCTGAGTACGAGTTCGTAAATGGCGAGTGGGCTCCTACGGCAACCTACGTGACCGCCAAAGGCCAGTTCGTCAAGGCTTCTTCTTGGATGTACGATCCTTCCGTCACCATCACTCTCTCTTCCGACCGTAACGATGCTACCGCCAAGGCTTTCTATCAGGCTGTAACAGACTGGGTTTGGGAGAATATCGATGTCCCCAATGGCGCGGTAAACAAGGGCGAAGGCTACGTCACGACCTATGCCAACAACGAGTATTACACGGGCAGCTCCGCTTACTACAACAATGTCGACTGGCGAGCTGCCAAGGCTAAGGAGCAATCAAGCGCTTTCGCCGATATGACCGACGACGAGGTCCTCGCCCAAATGCAGCAGAATCTCATCGAGACCTACGGCAAGGTGCTCGGCACTCTTTATCCCGATGCCAACGTAATCGACGGTGTAGACCTCATCTACACCATCAATTTCGTTGCCTATTACAGCAAGGAGAACAATGGCACCAACTCCAACGTCAACTACACTATCAAGTACAAGTGTATCGGAAAGGCTTCCTTCGAATATGTTGCTGATTCTCTCCAAGAGGTTGAGTAACACATATTTGAAATAATAAATTGGGGGAGAATGGGCCTATTGTCCCGTCTCCCCCTTTTTCATTTTGATCATATTGTCCAAACAATGAACGTTTCTCTCATTAAGAGCTTGGGCGTCGCTTCCTTGTCGCTTCTCGCGTCGCTCGCTCCTGTGGCTCTCACTTCCTGTTCCGACGACGACAATGACTCCGTATCCATCGCGGCGGCTCAAACCCAATTCCCATGCACTGGCGGCGAGACAACTCTCACCGTGTTCGCCAATGCATCCTGGACAGTTTCGGGTGTCCCCACGTGGCTCTCTCTCGACAAGACCTACGGAAATGGCGATGCCACCATTGCCGCAACAATCCTCGCAAATCCGTCAACCGCCTCCCGCTCTGTGACGCTCTCCATCCGCTGTGGCGATGCCTCCGATACTCTCCGAATCTCCCAAGATCCCTCTGTCCCGCAGGCTAATGTCAACGCCAACGATGCGACCCTCTTCGGCGCCGTCTCCCTACGTACCGAGATGCCACGTTTCAACGCCGAGAACACTTTCGTCACCCACTACGCCAAGCTCAACGGCGTGACAGATGTCAACTTCTCCCTCGAATGGAACAACGACCTCAAGCACTCCGCATGGGTGGCCTATACTCTCGATAAGTACAGCAGCCAAATGAACGTCACCCGCGCCAGCAGCGACGCTTTCAAGCCCGACCCCGAACTCCCAACGGAGATGCAGGTGACAAACTACAACCACACCAACGACGGTCTCGACCGCGGACACATCTGCGCATCTGGCGATCGCCTCTATTCCACCGAGATGAACGAGCAGACCTTCTATTTCAGCAACATGAGCCCCATGCTCAACGGTTTCAACGCCGGCATCTGGCGACGCATGGAGGACGAGGTCCGAAAGTGGGGTAGTGCAACCCAGTCCGCAAAATACGATACCATTTTCGTCTGCAAGGGCGGCGACATCAATAATCTCCTTACCAATTTCACCAGCTCCACCCCAGGTAGTGACGGTAAGTATGCCACAACCGACGCCAATGGCATGACCATCAAGGGCCTCGCCTGCCCAGCCTTCTATTTCATGGCCATCCTCGCCGTAAAAAGTGGCGACTACTCCGCCGTGGCGTTCTATGTCCCCCACGATGACCAAATCACGCCGCTCGACGGCTCTTCCGATTTCACCGTCGCGGACATCAAGAAATATGTCGTCACAGTCGATGAGCTGGAGTCTAAGACAGGCCTCGATTTCTTCTGCAATCTTCCCGACGAGACCGAGGCGCAAGTAGAGAGCGTCACCGGCCCCTTCTGGGATTAGCCCCACACCCATAACGCAAAAAGAGAAGCGGGATGAACCTTTTCGGCTCACCCCGCTTACTTTTTTACTGCGCGACGCTCAATTTTTACATGAGGCTGATGCTGCGCTTAATGAAGTTTGTCAAGCTCTCGCCCTTCAGCATGTTGTTCGACAAGAGGGCAAGGTCAATAAGCTGCGATACGAGCTTCTCGTCCTTTGCAAAGTTCGCCAAGACGTTGTTACGCTTGTCGCGAAGCTCGCCAATCTGCTTCTCCACAGATTGAAGCTCGTCAATGTCGGCCTGAGGTATCTCTTCGTCTTTCTTGCCCTCCTTGGCCTTGTTCAGCTCTGCTTTGCGAGCCTCTTTCTTCTCCATCTCGTCGGCAATTGGGGCAAGCTCACTCGCCGTCTTTGTCCCCATCTCTGCCAATACGCGTTCTACGAGCGGGTGATTGGCGTTGACCACGAGGTTGAGTGTGTTGGGCAGTTCTCCGTAGAACGACATCGCGCCGCCCTGTACTGCGCTCATCTCTTTCATGCGGCGCATCCACTCGTTCTGAGTGATGATGACGGGAAGCTCGTTCTCGCCCAACGCCTCGACAGAGACGGTGTAGTTCACTTTTGCGTCGTCCTTCGGTGTCTCGGCGCGGAACACCTCTTCAAGGTTCGACTTCTCGGCCGTCGAGATCTTCAGCTCTGGCGCGTCGTTCTTCACGATTAGCTTGTCAATCGTGTCGGCGTCAACGCGGGCAAAGCGCGTCTTCTCCCATTTCTGCTCCAGTTGGTTCATGAACGGCGTGTCGAGCTGACCGTCCAGCAGCAGGACGTTGTAGCCCTTCTTCTGCGCGCTGTCAATAAAGCTGAACTGCGACGCCTTGTCGTGGGCGTAGAGGCAGACCATTGTGCCGTCCTTGTCCGTCTGGTTCTCTTTGACCAGTGTCTTGTACTCCTCGAAGGTGAAGTACTTGCCGTCAACGTCTTTCAGCAGGGCGAATTTCTGTGCCCTGTCAAAGAATTTGTCGTCGGTCAGCATTCCGTACTCGATGAATATCTTCAGGTCGTCCCACTTCTTCTCAAATGTCGCACGGTCGTTCTTGAAGATCTCCTCCAGTCGGTCTGCCACTTTCTTGGTTATGTGGCTCGAAATCTTCTTGACGTTGCCGTCCGATTGCAGGTATGAGCGCGATACGTTCAGAGGAATGTCCGGAGAGTCAATTACGCCGTGCAACAGCGTAAGGAAGTCTGGCACAATGCCTTCCACCGTGTCCGTAACAAAGACTTGGTTGCAATAGAGCTGTATCTTGTTCCGGTTGATGTCGATGTTGTTCTTTATCTTCGGGAAGTACAGTATGCCCGTCAAGGTGAACGGGTAGTCTACGTTCAGGTGGATGTAGAACAACGGGTCTTCAGCCATCGGGTAGAGCTGGTGGTAGAATTTCACGTAGTCCTCTTCCTTCAGGTCGGCGGGCTTCTTCACCCATGCGGGCGTCGTGTCGTTTATTATGTTGTCCTCGCTCGTCTCCTGCTCTTTGCCGTCTTTCCACTCCGTCTTCTTGCCAAAGGCAATCTCTACGGGCAAGAACTTGCAATACTTGTTCAGAAGCTCCTGCAAGCGGTTCTTTTCAAGGAACTCTTTCTCCTCGTCGGAGATGTGCATGATGATGTCCGTGCCCCGCTCTGCCTTCTCCGCCTCTTCAAGCGTGTATTCGGGTTCGCCCGTGCACGACCAGCGGACGGCTTTCGCTCCCTCTTTGTAAGATTTCGTGACAATCTCCACACGGTCAGAGACCATGAATGCGGAGTAGAATCCAAGTCCGAAGTGGCCAATTATCGTGGCCGCGTCGTTCTTGTGCTTCTCCAGGAACTCCTCTGCTCCCGAGAACGCAATCTGGTTGATGTATTTCTCAACCTCCTCAGCGGTCATGCCGATGCCGTTGTCCGACACCGTGATGGTCTTGCCCTCCTTGTCCAGGGTGACGCGCACTTTCACGTCGCCAAGCTCACCCTTGAATTCGCCGTTGCTCGCAAGGACTTTGAGCTTCTGGGTCGCGTCTACTGCGTTCGATACTATCTCGCGCAAGAAGATGTCGTGGTCCGAGTAAAGAAATTTCTTGATGATAGGGAAGAGGTCTTTGGTAGACACTCCAATTTTTCCAGATGCCATATCTTTAGATATTTTTTCTTGAGTTCGTTGCACCTCGGTAGTCAAATTTTATGCCAAGGTACTACTCGTGCCATAACGTCATACTGTTTTTGCCCTATTTATGCCACGTTGTTGCCCGTCTGACAAAAAGTCTCACTATGCCCACTTCGTCACGCGCCTCTGAACTTTTGTCACGCCTCCTCTCTTTCTTCGGGCTTCTCGTCACTCTCATGCCATTCCCCCGTCAATTTTCTTTGCTCCTCAACTTCTTGATTCACAGCAGCTCATTCTTTCGCCAATCTCTCTTTCTAACGGCTATTTCATTTACATCCTCAAATCATCATGAGTAACGGCCTCCCTCTTGTTCCAACCTCTGCTGGCCAGAAAGGCCGTACCTCCGTTACCTGGTGCCTACGCGAAGCCGGAAGTCCAGCACGTACCTTCCGACCATATCGACCCAGTGGATGCGCTTGGGGCTAAAAACAACTCGCCAGGTGGTCTAAATGAAAGAGCCGTGGCTCTTTTTTCAAAAAAGTTGCTCAAACGTTACAACGTATCGAGAATATTCCTATCTTTGCATTGTCAAAATGAATGACACGGTTCGGTACCGTAGCACAATTGGATAATGCCTCTGGTTACGGCCCAGAAGATTGGGGGTTCGAATCCCTCCGGTATCACAAACTAAGTTAGCCTTGAAGCTCTGCTTCGGGGCTTTTTTCATATTCATACCAGCTTATTTCCTATATTTGCTTAGGAACTCTTAACTCGCCAGATGAAAAACCTACTCTCCATATCGCTATTCTTCACCCTCCTGACAGCCTTTTCACTCTTCGTGAGCTGCGAAAAGGAGACCGTCGACCCTCCAGCCAACATTGACGACGACGATACCACACGCCTCGTTTCCGTCGAGGAGGTTACGCCATACAGTGCCGTAGTCCGGGGCATCTTCGGCGATAATGCCGATTCTTCCGACATCACGGGCCTACGCCTCTCGCTCCAAAACACCAAGTACATCTCTACAACGGGCGAATATTTCCGAGCCCAATATCTCGGCAACGGACGCAGCGAGGTCCATCTCTCGAATCTCTATGCCGATACTACTTACTATTTCTCCACAAGCGTCGAGCGCAACGGCCTGATTTACAATTCCCAGACCTACAAGTTCCGCACTCACCGTCTGACAGCCACCACCGATTCCGCCATAAATGTCTACGCCTTTGGCGCGCAGCTCCAAATGTCCTTAAGCGAGCCAATCGACCCCAAGAAGTTCAAAGGAAGCTACGGCATATACTATTCCACCCGCGAGCGCATCATCCGCGAGCAGTCAACGCTTTGCGATTCCACATACATGATCCGAAATCTCGACCCCGACAAGACCTATTATTATTGCGCTTTCGTCCTCATGCGAACGGCTACCATGCGCGAGGTCTATCTCTGGGGCGATGTCCGCTCTTTCCATACGCCCAAAATCAGCGTCGCGACTCTCGATGCCGAGGATGTTAACACTTTCTCCGCCAAGCTGTCAGGCGACCTCAATGTCCTCTTTTCCGACGCCACAGACTTCGGCATTCTCTTCTACGAGAAGAACCGCGAGGTGACCGTCGATAGCGTCAATGCCGCGTCTGACCAGGCGATTCTTAAGCTGTCCCCCGAGACAATCGACGAGCGAGGCATGGGGCTTTTCTCCGTCACGCCCAAGGCCCTCCGTGCCAACAAACGCTATTATTTCCGCTCTTTCGCTACAATAAAGGAGAAGGTGGGCACCCAAACAAAGATTAACACCTATTACGGCGATGTCAAGACTTTCAAGACGCTCCCAATTGTCATGACCAGTGGCAGCGAGGCCGATATGGGGCTCTCCGTAATATGGGCCACAAAGAACTATGGAGCCGCCTCCGCCTCCGAGTTCGGCACGTCCCTCTCTTTCGACGAGGCCGCCTCCGCATCTTTCAATGGATGGCGTCTCCCGACTGTCGACGAGGCGCAAGAGCTTATTGACCAATGCAACTGGAGCTGGGGGCGTCTAAATGGCGTTAACGGCGTGGAGGTCGTAAGCAAGGACGGAACTGCCATCTTCCTTCCCGCCAATATGGACATCGCTGGTGACTATACCTATGGCGTTTACCTCCTTTCGTCCGATGTCACGTCCTTCGGCTACGCCCAGTCTATGCTTTTCCTCCAAGATTCGTTCAACGACAATCAATGCGGAAAATCTGCCGAAAATGAGGTCCTTACGAGCGCAAAAATCGCAGTCAGGCTTGTCCGCGATAAGTAATATGTCTTTTTGAAGCCATTTTTATCGTTCCTTCACTATAACCTTACGTAAGGGAATTACGTATGAAGGCACTGAGAGGTTTATAAAAGGCCAATCGCTAAAGGTTAACTTTTTATATCGCTGTAATTCGTCTGTTATAATTGGAAACTGTAATGTTTATCCGGGCGCATATATGCAAAGATGTTCTGTCTCTTAGAGCATTCGAGGTTTTGCGTCTTATGAATAATTCTCTAAATGATGTATTCAATTTCTAAGAAAATCCTATCGCTATTCATTTTAGCGGCAGTAGCTTTGTCAGCATCGGCACAGCAGAAGCTCACCCGCGAGCAGATACTGGCCATGACGACCGATGAACTCTCGGAGTTGCCCCTCGAGGATCTGATGGAGGCTGTTGAGACACTCGGTGTCTCTTCTGTCGATGAGCTTTTCGCTCTTATCATGAATAAGAATGTCTCTTCCGCCTCAAAACAGGAGGAGAACACCTTTACGTCTCCGCTCTCAACAACGGTTATTACTTATGACGAGATGCGTACCTATGGCGTGACAACCATTGAGGAGGCGTTCCGTCTAATCCCCGGTATGATTGTCGCCGAGAAAACGAACGGTATCTACGATATCCAGATGCGCGGCCTAATCAACATCCCGGATAATAACATGCTTCTCTACACCGAGAACGCAAACACCCTCGTCCTCATCGACGGTAGGCCCGTTAACAACCTTACCATGGGTGCCGTCAATTTCGATATGCTCCCCATCGACATCGAGGATGTCGACCGCATCGAGGTTGTCCGTGGTGCAGCGTCCGCGCTCTACGGCTCAAATGCCGTAACGGGTGTTATTAACATCCTCACAAAGAAGCCCGATTCTGCAACCGCTACGGTTTCTGGCAATGTCCAATTAGGAAATGACAACACCTACATCGGCAATGTGGCCATCCGCAAGGCTGTCAATTCCAAGTTCGCCGTCGGCCTGACCTTGAGCATGCAGCATCGCGACAGGCCTACCGACGAGCTTTATGTCATCCCCGCTTCGGGCGTGTATATGGCAAACACGGGCGCTCCCGAAGTCTGCTCCGCCTTCACCAAGGAAGCCTTCGTCGGTTATCTCACCTCGGGCGCTCTCACCGATATGTCTGCTGGTGGATATGTCCGCCCCTCTCGCCTTGAAGACCTCAAGCAGCTCTATCCCGACAACGATATGTACGTCCTCTACAACTGCCTTGAGCCAGAGTCTCCATCGTCCTCCATGTTCGAGAACTCCGCTCTCGCCCGCCAGTCTGAGGGCTACAACGCCTATCTGACTTTCACCCCCACAAGCGACATCCGTTTCGATCTCACAGCTGGCTATCAGCGTTCCTACGCCAACACAACCCCCGTCGGCGACGACTATTTCTCATTCAACGGCCGTCAGTCTAAGACTGGCTATGTCGCCCTCTCCGCAGCTATCAAGGATTTAAAGATTCTCGCCAATTACGCAGGCGGTCCACAAAACTATGCTGTAGGTGTCCCAGGCTTCAAAACCAAGACCAGCAACTTGAACGTGTCGGCAGAGTACGACATCAACGTCGGCTCTCTCCTCATCAGGCCAGGTCTTGCCTTCCAGCAAATCTATTATGAGGATTACGTCCCCGATTACGACGATTTGTCCAAAGGCTACTCTTGGACTAACCATGACCCTGGCTACAAGTACGACCCCAATAACAACAACCACCTCTCGGGCTTCTTCAACTACGACGCAAAGGTCAAGAGCTTCGCTCCATACATCCGCCTCGACTATCGTGTAAACGGATTCCGCTTCATCGGTGCCTATCGTGCCGAGAAGACCAATATCCCCGATAAGTTCCACCACTCTTGGCAGTTGTCCGCCAATTACAGCATCAACGATAACAATTTCATCAGGCTCGTATACGGCCGCGCCAACCGCTCTGCCGTCATGGTCAACTCCAATGCCAACTTCCAGTGGACGCGTTCCACCCTCATGGCTCCCAATTACCTCCAGTTCAGCTCTGACCCCGAGGCCGACCTTGTGAAGACTGACAACTTCGAAATTGGTTACCGCGTCAAACCTTCCCCAAAGCTTCTCATCGATGCTGAAGCCTTCTACTCCCGTTCCACCGACTTCGGCTCGCTCCAAGCTAACACGGGTGTCATCCGTGTCGATAAGTCTGTTGCGGCAGACTACCTTAGTGGTGCCATGAACTTAGGTCAGCTCATCTCAAGCCTTAAGACCTATGCGTCAATCAAATACACTGTCTTGCCATACAAGGTCAATCAGTTCGGAATCAGCTTCAATGTCGATTGGATTATTTCCGAAAAACTCATTGCCAAGCTGAACGCAAACATCCAAAAAACGCTCATCGACGACTATTATCAATATAGCCAGACGCAAGTCATCCAGGAGCTTCTTACGAGGTCGAAGTCTCGCCTCATGGGTGAGATGATGCAAGTCATCGCTCAGCAGCAAGCTGTCATGGGCAACAACAGCCTCTCCGACGAACAAAAGGCTGAGCAATTGAAAAAAATCGCTGAAGCAACACTCGTCCGTCTGGAGTCTGAGTTCAGCAACGACAAACTCGGTACTTACGATGTCGGTGCCACTTCGGCTGACCAAATCCGAGAGCAAATCAAGAACGGCACTCTCGACCTTACCGACGAGGCTAACCGACGCCTCGCTCGCAACTTCGGCTCCGAACCCGAAGATGGCGTAGAGTCCAAAGCTACACCTCACTTCTACGGTATGCTTGGCCTTATCTATAAGCCATTCGAAAAGTTCAATGCCTCTCTCTTCACCAACTACATCGGTCCTCGCACATACGCCACGAAGTACAACTCCAACGGCGAGAAGCTCAGCCAGCGTTTCACTGTCAACCTCAAGCTCGCTTATAGCCCAGCCGAGAATGTTGAGTTCTTCTTGAATGGTCACAACCTCCTCAATACCAAGAAACGCGAGTTTGTCTACTGTGACGAGATTCCCGGAATCTACACTGTTGGTCTCAACTTCAAATTCTAACTTTCATACATTTCATAGTTCTTCATAACTAAATCATTATGGCACACAAGATTATTGACATCGAGGGCATTGGCGAAACCTACGCCCAGAAGCTCGAAGCAATCGGCATCAAGACAACCGACGACCTCCTCCGCGAAGGCGCAACAAGCAACGGCAGGGCTAAATTGGCCGAGCAGACGGGCATCTCCGGCAAGCTAATCCTCACCTGGGTCAACCACGCCGACCTCTTCCGAATCAACGGCGTCGCAGGTCAGTTCGCTGAACTGCTCGAAGCCTCTGGCGTCGACACAGTCAAGGAGCTCCGCGACCGTGTCCCCGCAAATCTCCATGCGAAAATGGTCGAGGTCAACGAGCAAAAGAACCTCTGCAACCGCGTCCCCGCAGTCTCCGAGATTGAGAGAATGGTCGAGCAGGCCAAGCAACTTGAGCCTATCGTCTCCTACTAACTCCGACTTTCGCAATTTTTTCATAAATTAGCGATATAGCGCAGGGCCTGACACTCCTCGTGACTGTCAGGCCTTTTCATTAACTCCACATCCCTTCTCTCACATGGTAAAAGTCCGCCCATTCAAAGCCCTCCGACCAGCCCCAACAATTGCTGCTCGCGTCTCATGCCTCCCCTACGATGTCATGAACTCCGCCGAGGCCGCCGCCATGGCGAATGGTGACGAGGTCAGCCTCCTCAACATCACACGTGCCGAAATCTGCTGCCCGCAAGGCACCGATATCCACTCCGACACAGTCTACGCCAAGGCTAAAGAGAATTTCGAGAAAGCTAAGCAAAACGGCTGGCTCACCCAAGACGAGACGCCCTGCTACTATGTCTACGAGGAGGTTATGGACGGCCGAAGCCAGTCGGGCATCGTGGCCGCTGCCGCTTGCAAAGATTACGAGGACGGATTAATCAAGAAACACGAGCTGACACGCCCCGATAAGGAGGAGGACCGCATGGTTCTCACCCGCTGGCTAAATGCCAACATCGAGCCGGTATTCCTCGCCTACAAGGCCGTCCCCGAGCTCGATGCCATTGTCGCAAACGCCCAACGCTCTACCCCAGTCTACGATTTCACCTCGCCCGACGGCGTTGTCCATCGCCTTTGGGTAATCAGTGCCGCCGACACGGTCGCCGAGATTGAGCGTCTCTTCGCCCAAAAAGTCGAAGCTACATACGTGGCCGACGGTCACCACCGCACTGCCGCCGCAGCGCGAATCGGCAAGGAGTTCGCCGCCAACAACCCCAATCACACAGGCCGAGAGAATTACAATTTCTTCATGGCCGTTATTTTCCCCGATTCCCAACTCCATATCATGGACTACAATCGCCTCGTCAAAGACCTCAACGGCCTCTCCGACGACGATTTCCTCGCACGTCTCGCCAATGTCATGACGGTCGAGAAGATTGGCCCAGATCAATACACCCCCTCTCGCCTCCACGAGTTCTCCATGTATTTCCGAAATGAGTGGTACAAACTCACAGCCAAGGAGGGCACCTACAACGATTCCGACCCCGTAGGCGTCCTCGATGTGAGTGTCCTCACCGACAATGTGCTAACCCCAATTCTCGGTATTGAGGATATGCGACGCTCCCCGCGCATCGATTTCGTCGGCGGCATCCGAGGTCTTGGCGAGCTTAAGAGGCGTGTCGACAACGGCGACGCCTGCGTGGCTTTCGCCCTCTATCCCGTCTCCATGAGGCAACTCACCGACATCGCCGATACGGGCAATATCATGCCCCCAAAGACAACGTGGTTCGAACCCAAACTAAGGTCCGGCCTCTTCGTCAAACTCGTCGATAATAACGAGGAGTGATTTTGCCCCGCCCCCTTGGCTTCTTGTCAAAATTTTGCTTAATTTGGCAATTGGAAATGTGATTGAGCCACTCGCTCAGCCAATAATCAAATGTCACAATTAACTCAGGCAATTAAGGAAGTCAATGCCACACTACCATCCAACGTTCTGTTGCTGGCCGTGTCGAAAACCCACCCCGTCGAGATGCTCCAAGAGGCCTACGCCATCGGACAGCGCGACTTCGGTGAGAACAAGGTTCAAGAAATGACAGAGAAGGCGTCCGTACTCCCAACCGACATCCGTTGGCACATGATCGGACACCTGCAGACAAACAAGGTTAAGTACATCGCCCCATTTGTCTCGCTCATCCATTCTGTTGACTCCCCTAAGCTCCTGAGCGTCATAGACAAGGAGGCTAAAAAGGTCGGTCGAGTAATCGACTGTCTCCTGCAAGTCCATGTCGCCGAGGAACTCTCCAAATTCGGCTTCGCTCCCGACGATTTGAAGATGTTCCTTAGCTCTGGTCAGTTGGCGCAGTTTCCAAATGTCCGCATCCGAGGGGTCATGGCCATGGCCACCAACACCGACGATGTCGAACAACTCAAATCAGAATTCGAGCTTACAAGGACTCTTTTCGAGAACATCAAAAACGAGTTCTTCAAACAAGACGATTCCTTCTCGCTCCTTAGCATGGGAATGTCTAACGACTACAAGATTGCCGTTGAATACGGAGCTAACATCGTTCGTATCGGAAGCCTAATCTTCGGACAACGAGATTATAGCGTTAAAAATTAACACACAATGAAGATAACTTTTGCGACAGTCGGCACTCTCTTGTGCATCGCATCTCTGACTTCTTGCTTGCGTACGCAGACAACAACCAATTTAGAAGACACCGAAGTCGTCGATTCAGTCTCTCTGGCAAACACCGACGCTGCTACCGACGACCTCAATAAGTCGAAGACGATCTTCTACACCCTCCCTGCCCCTATCGAGATGGCTTCCATCATCAAGGAGACAGGCGTACGCTTTGACGAGCAGCTTCTCTCGCCCCTCGCCAAGTCCTCTAAGTACTCCAGCAACATGAAGATGGCGCTCAACCTCGGCATCTACGCCACCGACATGAGTGTCACAGGTATGTTCAACCAGTCGCAGAGAATGGTCGATTACCTCTCTACGCTAAAGACGCTCACGCAAAAGCTCGGAATCGTGAAGATTCTCGACGAGGATATGCTCTCACGTCTCGAAAGCTCCGACCTCTCTCGACAAGAGGCTCTCAACATGATTAGCGAAGTCTACATCAACACCAACCAATACCTCGCTGAAAACAACCGTCGCAACATCGCCACAATGGTCATGGCTGGCGCATGGGTCGAGGGCGTCTATCTCGCTCTCAATCTTGTCAACCCCGACAAGCTCAACGCCGACATCGTTGGCCGCCTCGTTGCGCAAAAGCTCTCTCTCACCACCATGTTGACCATCATCGACGGTATGAATGTCAACAACTCCGACGAAGATCTAACCTACATACGTTCCAAAATGGACGAGATTAGTGCTGTATTCGATGCCGTTGAAGTCCCCGTCTCTGGCCGTGTCTCCGCAATAACCGATGCTGAGACCAAGACGACTACAATCCACGCCAACAAGCCTGGTACCCTCGACAAGGATATTCTTCTCGCTCTCAAGGACGTTGTATCGCAAGTTCGAAATGAGTTCGCAGAATAATCAATGAATACACTAAAATTTATCGCGCGGACAACGATGCTTTCGGTGTCCGCGCTTTCTCTTAACATGCTGACAATGGCACAAGTAGAAAGAAGTAACGTAGAGGATAAGTATAAATGGGACCTGACGCCCATTTACAAATCCGTTGACGATTGGCGTCAAGAGAAAGAGAAGCTCGCACAGAGTATCTCCGACATCCGCAAGTACAAGGGTCGTCTCGCCGAATCCGCCAGCACACTCTACGCTTACCTTCACCAAGATAGCGAGAACGGTCGTATCATGGCCAAGCTCTATATCTACGCCTCTCTGCTCTCCGATCAGGACATCAGAATCGCCGACAATCTCGCCCTCGTCAAAGAGGTTCAGCAAGTAGGCATCAACTACGCCCAACTCACAGATTTCGTCTCCTCCGAGATGGCCTCCATCCCCGAAGAGACCTACAAGAAATTCCGTGAGCAAGAGCCACGCCTCGAAGATTTCAGGATGACAATCGACCGCGTCCTCCGCGAGAGGAAACACACCCTCTCCGAGGCCGAGGAGGCCATCTTGGCAAAGATGTCTATCATCGGAAACACTCCCTACGATGCGTTCTCCGTCTTCTCCGATGCCGAGATGCCAACCCCTTCCGTCAAGCTCTCCGACGGCTCAACAGTTGAGCTAAGCCACGCCACTTTCGCAAATGTCAGGTGCTCGCAGGTGAGAGAGGATCGCAAGGCCACCTTCGAAGCCTTCTGGGACAATTACAAGAAGTTCGAGGGCACCTTTGGTGAACTGATGAACGGCAACATACGCCGCAGGCAGTTCGACGCCGTGGTTAGTAAATACCCCTCGGCCCTCGATGCCGCCCTCTATGGCAACAACATCCCCACCGATGTCTATAAGTCTCTCGTAGACAACGTAAACCGCAATCTCTCCACCTTCCATCGCTATCTCAAATTGAAGGCGCGGCTTCTTGGTCTCGACAGCCTCGAATACTACGACCTCTATGCGCCTGCCGTCGCCGATGTCGACCTCACTTTCACATTCGACGAGGCTCGCCAAATGATTTTGGATGCCATCAAACCGCTTGGTGAAGACTATTCAAATGTCGTTCAAAGGGCGTTTGAAGAGCGTTGGATTGACTTCATGCCAAACAAAGGAAAGGCCTCTGGCGCCTACTCCAATGGCGGCGCATACGATGTCCACCCCTACATCCTCATGAACTTCGACGGTCGTTATGAAAGCGTCGGCACAATGATTCATGAGTTGGGGCATACCATGCAGAGCTACTACTCCAATCTCCGCCAACCATACCCCTTGGCCGACTACTCCATCTTCGTCGCCGAAGTCGCCTCCACCTTCAACGAAGCCCTGCTCGACGACCTCATGCTCTCCCGCCTCACTAACAAGGCCGAGCGTATCTCCCTCCTAATGAGTATGTTGGACGGCTTCAAAGGCACCCTCTTCCGTCAAACGCAGTTCGCTGAGTTCCAGCTCGAAGCGTCCAAGATGGCAGAGAGGGGAGAACCCATCACGGGCAAGGCTCTCTCTGAACTCTATGGTCGCATCACCCGCAAGTATTACGGTCACGACGCTGGAATCTGCAATGTCGACGAGAGGGTTAACATAGAATGGGCTTTCATCCCCCATTTCTACATGGGCTTCTACGTCTACCAATACAGCACCTCCTTCGTAGCCTCTCAAGCCCTCTCCGAGGACGTCCTCAAGTCCAAGCCAGGCGCTCTCGAACGCTACCTCAACTTCCTCGCTTGCGGCGATTCCAAGTACCCCATCGACCAACTCGCCGATGCCGGAGTAGATATGTTATCTTCCCAACCCTTCGACACCGCAATCGCCAAAATGAACGCCCTCATGGACGAGATTGAGAAACTGCTGTAAAACAACAAGTCCCTATAAACCCCAAGCGGGAGCCGGATATATCATCCGACTCCCGCTCTTCCTTACTATTCAGGCACTTACTTCTCTTTCCGCCAAAGTTTTGTCATATCCTCCAATGTCTTGCCCTTCGTCTCGGGCACCAGCCTGAGGACAAATATGGCCGCGATAACGCAAATCACGCCGTAGAGCGCGTACGCGAAGACGTGGCCAAAGTTAGGCATCGACTCCGTCGTCATGTCATACATCGGCACGAAGGTCGACGAGACAATGAAGTTAAACGTCCATTGGAACGCCACGGCAATAGCCATAGCCGCGCCGCGTATGGTGTTCGGGAAAATCTCCGCAATGAGAACCCAGCATATAGGTCCCCACGAGAACATGAATGAAGCCGTGTAAATCATGATGCTCACCACGGGAAGCAGACCCGGCTCAGCAATAACGTTGCTCAACGCAACGCCACACGCGCCAATGGCCATGCCAAGCGAACCCCAGAACAGCAGTGGCTTACGCCCAAACTTCTCGACTGTCAGCACTGCCACGAGCGTGAAGCTCAGGTTAACAACGCCCATCATGACGGTGTAGCTCATCGGGTCGCCCATGCCCATGCTCTCGAAGATGCGAGGCGAGAAGTAAAGGACGGCGTTGATGCCCACAGCCTGTTGGAATACGCTGAGCATGATGCCGACAAATATCACCATCCAGCCGTAGCTGAGCAGAGGCTCTACTTTCTCATGTGCCGTGGCCTTGATTTCGGCAAGAATCTTCTCGGCCTCAGCCTGACCATTTATGCGGCTCAGTACGCTCTTGGCCATTGCGTCGTTGCCCGTCATTGCGAGATAACGCGGCGTCTCAGGCACCATCAGCACGAGCGTCGCAAAGAGTGCCGCCGGGACAGCCTCACTGCCAAACATATACCTCCATCCCGTCTCAATTGTCCACGGGTCAGAACCTGCGGCAACGCTATACACGCCCTCCACAAGGTCGATAACGGGGTTCTTGTGGTCGCCAAGGATAAGGAAGTTCACAAAGTACACCACGAGCTGTCCCGCAATGATTGCAAACTGGTTCCACGACACCAACGTGCCGCGTATCCGCGCCGGCGCAATCTCTGCAATGTACATCGGGCAAATGGCCGAAGCCAATCCAACGCCAATACCACCAATCACCCTGTATATGTTGAACGCAATGAGAAGCCCAAACGTAGCTTTGCCATCCTCAAAAAACAGGAACTCAGGGTAATACGTCAGCGTAGCCGATATGAAGAACAACAAGCCAGCCGTGAAGAGCGACTTCTTACGCCCCAACCGTGTCGCGAATATGCCCGACAACGCGCTGCCAATGATGCAACCAATAAGTGCGCTCGACGAGGCGAACCCGTGCCAAAATCCCGTGTACTCGAAATCTTTCGCTCCGAGGAAGAAGGCCTGAAGTCCCTTCTCCGCGCCAGAAATCACGGCCGTGTCGTAACCAAACAGAAGACCGCCCAAGACCGCCACCATGACGATGCCCGTCAGGTATGCCTTGCTGCCTTTCTCTGTGGTAAGATTTGGATTTTCTGTCATTGTTTTCTTTTGGTGGCGAAATGCTAACAGGTTCAATCTTTATTAACGTTTCGCCAAGGTTGTGTAAAAAAGGCCAGCTCTCAGATTTTCTCAGAGAGCCGGCCTTTGGCTTATACTCTTTTAGCAATACATGCTGACGAGTTGCTCGTAGAGCTCTTGCTTGCCGCTCGTGAGCTTAGGCTCGTCTACTTGCTTGCCGTACTCGTATACCTGCTCAAGGGTGAGTTTGCCTTCCTCGAACTCCTTGCCCTTGCCGCTGTCGAAGCTGGCGTAACGCTCGGCCTTCATCTTGTTGTAGTCGCTGTTCTCAAGGAGGTCAGCGGCAGAGAGGAGTGCGCGGGCCATTGCGTCCATTCCGCTTACGTGAGCGATGATGATGTCCTCGAGGTCGGTGGAGTTGCGACGTGTCTTGGCGTCGAAGTTCGTGCCGCCGTCCTTGAAGCCGCCGCCACGGATGATTTCCATCCATGCCTGGGTGAGCTCGTAGTTGTCGATGGGGAACTGGTCGGTATCCCAGCCATTCTGATAGTCACCACGGTTGGCGTCGATGCTGCCGAGCATGTCGTTGTCTACTGCGCAAGCAATCTCGTGCTCGAAAGTGTGGCCGGCCAAGGTGGCGTGGTTAACCTCGATGTTGACCTTGAAGTCCTTGTCGAGACCGTTTGCACGGAGGAAGCCAATAACAGTCTCAGTGTCAACATCATACTGATGCTTAGAAGGCTCCATTGGCTTGGGCTCGATGAGGAATGTGCCCTTGAAGCCCTTAGAACGTGCGTAGTCGCGAGCCATGCGGAGCATCTGGCCCATGTGTGCCTTCTCACGCTTCATGTCGGTGTTGAGGAGGCTCATGTAGCCCTCGCGACCGCCCCAGAATACGTAGTTCGTGCCGCCGAGCTCAATGGTGGCGTCGATTGCGTTCTTAATCTGGACAATTGCGCGAGCAACAACGTCGAAGTCGGGGTTCGTCGATGCGCCGTTCATGTAACGCTTGTCGCTGAAGACGTTTGCCGTGCCCCAGAGGAGCTTGATGCCTGTCTCCTGCTGCTTATGCTTCAGGTAGGCTACGACCTCTTTGAGGTTCTGCTCGTACTCAGCTACGTTTGCGCCGGGAGATACGAGGTCAATGTCGTGGAAGCAGTAGTACTCGATGCCGAGCTTCTGCATGATTTCGAAGCCTGCGTCTACCTTGTCCTTGGCTGCCTGGACGGGGTCGCTGTTCGTGTTCCAAGGGAATTTCTTCGTGCCGCCACCGAACTGGTCGCCGCCCTCTGCGCAGAGGGTGTGCCACCATGCCATGGCGAATTTGAGCCACTCTTTCATCGTCTTGCCCATGACGACGCGCTCTGCGTCGTAGTAACGGAATGCGAGAGGGTTCTTGCTCTGTGCGCCTTCGAACTTGATTTTGCCAATGTTGGCGAAGTACTCTTTTGCCATTTTGTTGTGTTATTTTGCGGAAACGGGTGTTGTTCAGAAACCCATTCCCTAATGTTAATTACTTGATTTACTTCTTGTTTTTGATGGATTAGATGTTCTTTTCAAGACACTCTCTCCAGAGGGCGTACGCAGCCTCATATTGCTCCTTGTTCTTTGCGTCAGGTTCAATTACTGAGACCTTCTCAAGCGATGCGAAAGCCTCGTTATTGTCCTTGTAGATGCCAGCGCCAATGCCTGCGCCTTTGGCTGCGCCAACAGAGCCGTCGGTGTCATAGAGCTCAATTGTGGCCCCGGAAATCGATGCGAGGGTGGTGCGGAAGAGGGGGCTTAGGAACATATTCGCGTTACCCGCATGGATTTTGTTCACCTCCATGCCCATCTGCTGCATTATCTCAATGCCATATTGGAACGAGAAGACAATTCCCTCCTGTACGGCACGCGCAATGTGAGAACGGTTGTGCAAGTTGAAGTTGATGCCCTGGAATTGGCAACCCACCTCTTTGTTCTGCAACATACGTTCCGCTCCGTTTCCAAATGGGAGGATGCTGAGGCCCTCGCTGCCAATAGGCGCCTGAGCGGCAATGTTGTTGATTTCCGCATAGGATACCTCGGGCAAGATGTTGCGCTTGAGCCAAGAGTTAAGGATTCCCGTGCCGTTGACGCAGAGCAAGATGCCAAGGCGAGTGTCCTCGTCGGTATGATTTACGTGAGCAAAGGTGTTGACGCGCGATTGCGGGTCATAATTGACCGTCCCGTTCACACCATATACCACGCCCGACGTTCCCGCCGTCGAGGCAATCTCACCAGGGTTGAATACGTTGAGCGAGAGGGCGTTGTTGGGCTGGTCGCCAGCGCGATATGTCACGGGAGTTCCCTCTTGCAGGCCAAGCTCTTTTGCGGCAGAGGCAAGCAGTCTGCCCTGTTCGCCAAAAGTCGGGCAAATATCGGCAATTAGGTACTCTGGGATTTCGTAATGGTCCAATAGCATTTTAGCAACTTTCCTGTCCGCAAAGTCCCACATCATGCCCTCAGACAAGCCCGATACGGTGGTGCGAATCACGCCCGTCATCTTCATGCCGATGTAGTCGCCGGGGAGCATGACCTTGTGAATCTTGTCGAAAATCTGAGGCTCGTTGTCCTTGACCCACTTCAACTTGCTGGCCGTGAAGTTGCCAGGCGAGTTGAGCAGATGTCCGAGGCAACGCTCTTCGCCGATGTTCTCAAAAGCCTCCTGCCCAATGCCGACAGCTCGCGAGTCGCACCAGATGATGGAGGGGCGCAAGACGTTCTGCTCTTTGTCAACACAGACAAGGCCGTGCATCTGATACGAAATGCCTATCGCCTTGACGTCCGCGGGCTTAGCTCCGCTCTCCGCCATGACTGCGCTTACTGATTGCTTAAGGTAATCCCACCAAGACTGAGGGTCCTGCTCAGCCCAGCCCGGCTTTGGAGCCGATATTTTTGCCTCGCTCTTTGGGAAAAAGGCCGACGATACGCACTTGCCGTTGTCTATGGAGACAAGGCTCGCTTTGACGGAAGAGCTTCCGACATCTACGCCAAGGAGATACATCGTGATTTAAGTTTTTTGGTTATGTATGGGGTAGTTCCCTGATTTTTATAAAGAAGAACGGACTATCATGCTCGACGGTACGCACTCGTTCATCGGCTTGTCTTGCGATACGAATTGCGCCGCCAGCTTACCCATTTTCTCAAAGTCCGTCGAGAAGACCGTTATGCCCTTGTCGATGAATTTCTTCATCGGGGTCTCGTTATACGAGATGATGCCGACGTCTTTGCCCGTCTCAAAACCTTTTATGTGGCATTGCTCCAAAATTCTGCCCAGCATTCTGTCCGAAACGGTTATGTAGGCGCAACCTTTTTGGACGTTAAGATCTTCTGGATTGCGCAAGACGCTGTGTTGGAGGTTATGAAGACGGCAGAACCGCTCAAAGCTGATGACGGATTGGTATGGGTGGTACGTGTAGTCGGGGTAGATGAACTGGAGCTGGTCGTACTTGGCAATCTTGTCGCCTACGCTCTCCAACCCGTTTGCCAAAGCCGTGCCAAAGTCCTGATACACAACGTTTGAGTCTATCGACGAGAAGATGTTCCAGTCTATTATCAGCAGCCGCTCTTTAGGGATCCGAGCCAAAACTTTCTCCGTCTCGTCCGAGATGAACGGCATTATTATATATTTGCTGTATCGCCCTAAGCTGTCCTCGATTAATTTGCGGAAGTGCTGAGGGTTGTAGTGGTGGAAGTTTACATCGGCAATTACGTCGCGAGGAAGATTGCGGAAAAAGCTCCCATACAAAACCTCTTTGTAGGCCTTGAATGTGTCGAGGAATACGAATACCTTCGTGATGTGGTCGGCAATATAGTAACCCTTGCCCGGGTGGCTCATGACGACACCCTGTTCGCGAAGCAGGCTGTAGGCCTTAAACACCGTGTCGCGAGACAAGTTGAATTGTTCGCAGATGAGGCTGACGGACGGGAGGCTCTCGCCTGTGTGGAGTTTCCCTTCGGAGATTGCGTTTTTCACCGCTTCTGCCAATAACCGGAATTTCGGCGTACTGACCTCTCCGTCAATGTTAAGGGTTATATCAGACATATTCAGTTACTGTTCTGTTCTGTTCGTTGCGCAAATATAATTAAGATTATTAAATAATGAATCGTTTCGGGGAAAAAAGCTATTGACATCCCTAATTTTTTTTCTCACACGGTTTCATGACGGGCTTTCCGGGCTTAATTTGGCAATGGTCTGCGCCCAAAGGCTGCGTATATTAATGGGCGATTGTGACCTTAACGTGTGATTTTTTACCTAATTTCGCGTAAATAGCAGTAAATAACACTCCGAACTATCACTAATGTACAGAATAGGATTGGATGTCGGTTCGACGACAGCCAAAATAGTCGTCCTCGATGAGCAGGGCATTGTAAAGTATACTTCTTACAGACGGCATCAAGCTAACGTGCCAGCGGCAATTGAGGCATTTCTTTCCGAGCTCGCCGCAACAATCCAACCTTCCGATAATTTCACTCTTTCCATCACGGGCTCTGTCGGCTTAGGTGTCGCGGAGAGGTATGGCATCAACTTCGTGCAGGAGGTCGTAGCGGCCGCCGAGTTCACGAAGACTGTCCATCCAGATGTGTCAACCATTATAGATATAGGTGGCGAGGATGCTAAAATCGTGTACATTAAGGATGGTAAGGTGACCGACCTCCGCATGAACGGCAATTGCGCCGGCGGTACGGGTGCTTTTATCGACCAGATGGCGCTTTGCCTCGGCGTCGAGGTGACCGACCTCGATGGGCTTGCCCAGCGAAGCACAACTCTCTATCCGATTGCTTCGCGATGCGGCGTCTTCTCTAAGACTGATATTCAGAACCTTATAGCTCGCAATGTCCCCAAGACGGATATTGCGGCTTCTATTTTCCGCGCTGTGGTCGTACAGACAGCCAGCACTCTGAGCCACGGTTGCGAGATTAAGCCCAAGGTCCTCCTCTGCGGCGGACCCCTCACGTTCATCCCCTCTTTGCGTAAGGCTTTGGCCGACTATTTTGGCTATTCCCTCGAAAATGACTTCATAATTGAGGAACACGCCAATGTGATCCCCGCATGGGGTACGGCTTTGGCTGAGTGCGAGAGCGAGCCCTTCACAATGGAGTCGCTCCACGTGCTTCTGACTTCGCCTGCGCCCGAGAAGAAGACCACGGAGAATCAGACTCACCATAATAAGACGACAATCGAGCTGCCGCCCATCTTTACGTCCGAGGAGGATTACCTCGCGTGGAAGGTTGAGAAGGCCAAGAACTACGTCCCCGTTGTCGACGTTAGTCGTGCCACAAAGCGCAATTTCTTGGGCATTGACTCAGGCTCGACTACCACCAAGATTGTGGTAATCAACGAGAATGGTGAGATTATCTTCAAATATTACGCCCACAACGGCGGCAATCCCATCGATGCCGTTAAGCACGGTCTGAGCAAACTCACTCAGCGAGCTAAGGAGGAGAAAATAGAGGTCAGCATAACGAGCGGATGCTCAACAGGTTATGGCGAGGACCTCATCAAAGCGGCTTTCTCGCTCGACCACGGAATGGTTGAGACAATGGCCCACTATGTAGCCGCCCACGCCATGTGTCCCGATGTGTCGTTTATTCTCGACATTGGTGGCCAGGACATGAAGGCGACATACGTAGACCACGGCGCTCTGACGCGCATGGAGCTCAACGAGGCTTGCTCTTCAGGATGCGGCTCGTTCATTGAGACTTTCGCCCAGACGCTCGGCTGCGACATCTCGGACTTCGTCGTCAAGGCCTGCCAAAGCCAAAAGCCCTCGGACCTCGGCACGCGTTGCACGGTCTTCATGAACTCCAAGGTCAAGCAGGTGCTTCGCGAGGGGGCTTCTGTTGCCGACATCGCCGCCGGCTTGGCATATTCCGTCGTGAAGAACTGCCTCTTCAAGGTTCTTAAACTAAAGAACTACGACGAGCTTGGCCAAAACATTGTCCTTCAGGGCGGTACGATGCGAAACGATTCCATCGTCAAGGCGTTTGAAAATCTGACGGGCAGGACGGTCTATTGCAACAACGTCCCCGAGCTTATGGGTGCCTACGGTTGCGCCCTCCATGCGCAGAGGCTTGCCCACGACTCTCTCTCCGAAGGCCGCCCTGTCGACGACTTCCTCGTTGCGGCAAGTTTTGACCAAAAGACCCTGACGTGCCATGGTTGTGAGAACCAATGCCGAATAACGCAATACAAGTTCAAGAACGGCGGCATATACTTCTCGGGCAACAAGTGCGAGAAGGTCTTCACCAATGGCAAGGCGTCCGACAAGGCGGGCGTCGACATGAGTGTCTATAAGTACCACGCCCTCTTCGACCGTGCCAATGAGCCGGAGAAGACTGTCCCGACACCGCGATTCACAATCGGCATTCCTCGCGTCCTGAACATGTACGAGGAGTTCCCGTTTTGGCACAAGTTCTTCACGAGCTGCGGCATAAGGGTCGTCTTGTCGAACCCGTCGCTTTTCCTTGATTACGAGAAGAGCGTCCACACCGTCATGTCCGACAATATCTGTTTCCCCGCGAAACTTGTGCATAGCCATATTTACGGCCTTGCCGCAATGGATAATGTCGACCGCATATTCTTCCCCCGCGTGGTCTACGAGCGTCGCGAGGACAAGACTGTCACGGGCAGCTACAACTGCCCAATCATCATAGGATACCCCGAGGTCGTGGCCTCTGTAATCAAGGTGTCAAAGCCTGTCGATTCGCCCGTCGTCTCTTTCCAAGACGACAAGCTCCTGCTGAAGCAAATGGTGAAGTTCATGGCGACACTCGGTGTTGACGAGAAGACGGTTAAGAAGGCGCACGCCGCTGCCCTCGCGGAGTACGAGAAGTTTGGGCGAGAGCTTCGCCAGGCAAATCTCGATGCCTACCATGAGGCGCAAAAGGCTCGCCACTCTGTAATCCTCTTGGCCGGTCGCCCTTACCACACCGACCCGTTAATCCAGCATAAGGTCTCGGAGATGATTTCCAAACTTGGTGTCGATGTCTTGACCGAGGACATTGTCCGCGGCGTCTCTGTCGACGAGAAGGAGACGTTCATCTTGAAGCAGTGGACCTTCGTGAACCGAATCCTCAACTCGGCGCAATGGACCGCAAGGCAGGGTAATAACGTCCATTTTGTCGAGACCACCTCTTTCGGCTGTGGACCTGACGCGTTCTTTACCGACGAGGCCAGGAGCGTCCTCAACCGCCATAATAAGAGCCTCACGCTCCTCAAAATCGACGACATCAACAACGTCGGTTCAATGAAGCTGCGTGTCCGCTCCCTCATCGAGAGCCTCAAATTCGGCGGCGAGTTGAGCACGGATGTTAAGCCGTTCATCCGCCCCCGCAAGTTTGAGAACGAGGATAAGGAGAAGCGCACAATCCTTGCGCCTTTCTTCACGGAGTACATTTCGCCCCTCCTTGGCGCGGCGTTCAAGACCGAAGGCTACGATGTCGTTTCGTTGCCAATCTCCGATGCCGAGTCTAATGACCTGGGTCTTAAGTACTCCAACAACGAAGTTTGTTATCCCGCGACGCTCATTGTCGGTGACTTTATCAAGGCCCTCCAAAGCGGAAAATACGATTTGGACAAGACGGCTGTGGCAGTCACTCAGCTCGGTCAATGCCGCGCTACAAACTACCCGTCGCTCATCCGCAAGGCCATTGTCGACGCTGGTTTCCATCAAGTTCCCGTTATCGGAATTGCCGGCACCGATAAGGAGGACCAGCCTGGCTTTAAGCTCAACCTCGTCAAGGCTGCGCCAATTGTCCTCTACTCCGTATTCTTCGGCGATTGGCTCTCTGTATTCTACCACGCCATTGCCGTCCGCGAGAAGGTCAAGGGTACTGCCCGCGCCTTGCGTGACGACTTCTTGCGCCGGGCAAACCCCCTTGTCGAGAAGAAGGACCTTAACGGCCTCCTTAAGCTGACCCGCCAGGCGGCCGAGGAGTTCAACGCCATCGACATCTATACCGACCGCACCTATCCAAAGGCAGGCATAGCAGGTGAGATTTTCCTCAAATTCAACCCCTATTCCCACCGTTACGTGCCCGATTGGCTAATGGACCACGGCATCGAGGTCATCCCGCCAATCATTCACAACTTCTTCTTGCGAGCTTTCGTCAACTTCAAGTTCAACAAGGAGAATTTCGTGAAGAAATTCAAGGTGCCGGCTGTTGTTATTGACATAGCTTATTCGCTGATTACCAAGGTGCAGCACAAGTTCGACCGCGAGGCCGAGGTCTTCAAATTCTATCAGCCCGAGATAGACATCAAGACGCAGAGCAAGCTCGCTTCGGACATTATATGCCTCTCCGCACAGTTCGGCGAGGGATGGCTGTTGCCGGCCGAGGTTATTGCCTACATAAAACAGGGCTGTACAAATGTCGTCTCGATGCAGCCTTTCGGTTGCATTGCCAACCACATCGTTGTTCGTGGCATCGAGAAGAAGCTCAAAGAGGCATATCCCGAGCTGAATATGCTCGCCCTCGACTTTGACGGCGGCGTTTCGGAAGCCAACATTGCCAACCGTCTACTTCTGTTTGCCGCCAACATGACGACCCCTCCCCAGAAGTGACCGAAACCGATAATCTACAACAGGTCCCCACTCCCGATGAGCAAAAGCTTATATGGGAGTTTAGGGGGCAAGAGCCTCACGGTGTGGCTTTGCGTCTGCGCAAGAGCCATACCGTGAGGCCTTCTTTTGTGGCGGAGCAAGTGGGAGGATGGAACAGGCTCGCCGTAAAGGTCCCGATGTGGGCTGAGCATGATGGGCTGTACTTCCCCTTTCCCGTGGCCATTCAGCAATGCTCGTCAGAAGCAGTGGCCAGATGGAGGGCTGGGCTTGTTGGTGGAGGAAGCCTTCTCGATTTGACTGGCGGCCTTGGCGTGGACTGTTTTTTTATGGGACGGAATGCGGAGAGCGTAACGTATGTGGATGCCGACGCTCGTGCCGTGGCGGCTGCGCAAAACAACTTCTCGCGTCTTGGCGTGACGAACACCTCTTTTGTCTGCTCGACGGCGGAAGATTTCTTGACGACCTCAAATGCTCATTACGACACGATTTTCATCGACCCGTCGCGCCGGTCTAACGATGGAGGGCGGGTTTTCCGCGTGGCGGACTGCTCGCCCGATGTTGAAAAGTGGGCAGGGCGGATGTTGGATTTGGCGGATGTGGTGATTATCAAGCTCTCGCCATTGCTCGACGTGTCGTTGCTTGTTGGGCAGTTGCCTTCTGTTGCCGATGTCTATGCCTTGGGGGCGGGTGGCGAGTGTAAGGACTTGGTTGTTAGGCTGATGCGTGGATGTGTTGGCGAGCCGCGGCTTCATGCCGTCTCGGTTTCCGATGGCGGAGAGGGTGAAGATTTTGCCTTTACGAAGCAGGAGGAGGAAGAGGCAGAGCCTTGCGTTGCGGATGCCATTGCGGACTACCTTTTCGAGCCGTCGCCACAGTTTATGAAGATGTCGCCCTTCAAGCTCCTCGGTCAACGCTATGGCGTGAGGGCATTGTCGTCGTCTACGCACATATTCATCAACTCTGCCGATGTGCCGGATTTCCCAGGGCGACGTTTTCGCGTAGAGGCTGTTTATGAGAATGGCAAAAAGGGCTTTGCCGCATTGAAAAAGGCGACCGACAGAGCCGCCATCGCCGTAAGGAATTTCCCAATCAGTGCGGAAGCCTTACGCGCAAAACTAAAGATGAAAGAAGACGACAACTCTTTCGTCTTCGGCGTTACGCTAAAGAGCGGGGAGCAAAAACTTGTCCTTTGCCGAAGATTAGGGTAGGGGAGAGCCGACCCATCCGCAAGCACCAAAACGAACATCGCTCCCCAATCCCGACAATCGGAAGAACCCTTTGACAATCAGCCCGTTCTGATTCAAACAGAGAGGCTGTTCCCTCGCCTGACGCTCGCAAAAGGCATCCCACTCACCATCATTCTTAAACACTTCAATCCGCCAAAAGCCACTCGCTTCGGGCGCAATGAGCCGCTTAACCTGATTGGCCACGTCGCCCATGCAATGTCTCATGTTCACCTCCATGCAGCACCTTAAGCGCGGTGCGCCGTCGCCTCCCCTGTACACCATTGCGTCAACCCCTATGGGGCCAGTGTAAGGGCTGGAAATTAGCACTTTCGACAGCGACGAGGCAAGGAGGGCTGAGTATTTAGCCTCCCAATCGCCGTCAACCCTTGCGACCTCGGCAAAAGAGTTTGGCCCGAAGATTTCAAGACCGAAAGCACCGCCCGAGGCACTACGGTAAGCATTTGCGCCGCAGTACTCAATTCCGCCCGAGGTTCGTCGGAAAAGGAAAGACAGCTCCGCCATCCGTGCAAGTTTTCGCTCAACAACGACAGCCCCGTCCGTCTTGATGCACTTATCGGCAAAGTCCTTTGCGGCCCGTAGTTCGATGTCGAGGCAAAAGAATCGGACGCCCCGCCCCGCAGAACTCCAAAGGCTCTTGATTACGACATCCCCGCCCATGCGGTCAAGAGCCGCAACGTCTTGCACGATTTGGGGATTAGCATCGGACGGCAGCCCCAACTCCTCATGGGCTGCTTGTTCTACGAGGACCGACGTCTTGCGCGAAAAGGTTTCCCTATGATTCCACTCCCTCGCTTGCGCCGTCATCCCGACAGAGGCGAAGAGGGCCCGGCTCTCTCCCCACGGGTGGATTGCCTCGCCTTGCTTAACGAACTCCGTTGCCTCAGCGGGCGTGATGAACGTGTCGCAATGTCCCGCGCGTCGCAACATATCGCAAAGCACGGGGTCGGGTCTGTTGCCGACAATCTTGTCGTCGCTTGTTGAGAGGAATGCCATGAGGGGCGCAAGGTCGCCCTCCATTTTGGCGAGTATTTGTGGGGGCGTGTAGCTCAGGCCGTTATGGCGGATTGCCAACTCGCACGTCGGGTTGTAACGTAGAATCATGGCGTAAAGTTAAGTCATTCAATTTTTACTATCTTTACGACCGTAAAATCCGAATCAATTGATGAGACGAGACATACAGGTGCTGGCCTTACTCTTTTGCATAGCACCGCAATCGGCAGCGCAGTCCACGAAGGCAATTGTTGAGCCGGACGTGCAGTTTGAACACGCTATGTCGCTTTATGACGCGGCCCTCTATGGCGCGGCGCGTGCTGAGTTCGCAGATTTCCAGAAAGACCATTCTAACGACGCCCCTGCCGTAATGCTTGAGGATGCGCGATATTTTGAGTCGCTATCCGCCAAGATGGGCAACAATCTTGATGCCCAACGGCTTCTCGATGACTTCCAACACTACAATCAGGAGAATAGCTATCGGGCTGACGCTCAATATCATACCGGCGATTATCTCCTTTCAAAAGGGAAGGTGAAAAAGGCTCTGGTGTGGTTTGAGAAGGCCAATGAGAGCGACGTAAGCCCAGAGAATCGAGTACCGCTTATCTTCAAACGCGGCTACTGCTATTTTGACCAAGGGCAGCATAATTTGGCCATTGCCCAATTCAACAAGATTAAGGGTCAGGAGGGCGAATATGCCCAGTCGGTCGCTTATTACAGGGCGCACGTCCTCTATGAGAACGGCAACTTGGATGCGGCTCTCCCCATGTTCCTGGAGCTGGAGAAAGATGACGGTTTCCACACGGCGGCTTCATATTATATTGCCGACATCATGTATATGCAAGGCCATTACACCGATGCCTTGCGATATGCTCAACCTCTTGCAAATCAAGGCGGTGGCAAGGCTGCCGAGATGACGAGAATCGTGGCGGACAGCCATTTCATGCTCGGAGAGTACAAAGACGCGTTGGCGGCGTACGACAAGTTGGCTCAACTCCCGGGGGGTAAGCTGCTCCGTGCCGATTACTACCATATCGGCCTTGCCCATTACAACATGGGCAACTATTCAAAGGCGGCGGCAAACTTGTCAAAGGTGACGTCGGAAGACGACGCAATGGCACAGAACGCGTATTATAACCTCGCTGCCTGCTGCATTGAGCTTGGCGACAAGAAGAGGGCGCGTACGGCGTTCGATGCCGCCTCGCGTTACAAATACGACGCGGCAATTGCCGACGATGCCCATTTTAACAAGCTCAAATTGGCGTTCGAACTCAATTTCTCTCCCTTCGAAGACATCATCTCTTCGTTTGTAGAGTATCTTGACCTATACCCGCAGACTGTGCATCGCGACGAGACGTATAGCCTTATAGGTCAGGCTCTTATATACACAAAGAACTACAAGCAGGCGCTTGAGACAATGGAGAAGATAAAGCATAAGGACCTTAAGCTTTATCAGGCGATGCAACGTATCGCGTTCTTCCATGCCATCGAGCTGTATAGCAATGGCGACATTGAGGGTGCGGAGACGTTCTTGGCCTATTCTCTCAAATATGGCGACTACGACGTGAAGCTGAAGGCGAGAGCCTTCTTCTGGCAGGGCGAGTGCCTCTATTCAAAGCGTGAGATTGAGGCCGCACGCGACAAGTACCTCGCATTCATCAACTCATACCAGGCGGCTGAGGTCAGTGAGTTCGGCACGGCGCATTATAATGTGGCCTACACCTATTACAACAAAAAAGACTATCCCAACGCCCGCCGTTGGTTCGTAAAGTACGTCTCTTTGGCTCGCGACAGCAAGTACTCCAATCTCTTGGCCGATGCGTACAACAGGATTGGCGACTGCCTCTACGTGAGCCGCGATTTTAATGGGGCAATTGAGTACTACGACCTTGCCAAATCGGCATCCGACCAGCAGGGCGCCTACTCAATGTTGCAAAAGGGCATTTGCCTTGGCTTGCTTAACAATTACGAAGGGAAAGTTGCTGAGCTTGACGCTCTTATCTCCAAATATCCGAAATCGATTTACGTCGACAACGCGTATTTCGAGAAGGGTAGGGCGTATGTGGCCATGGGGCAGATAAAAGACGCAATCTACAATTACAAGGTCGTCAAGGAGAAATACCCCAAGGGCAGCTTAGCTCCTCAGGCAATGTTGCAACTCGGACTTTTGTACTACAACAACAACGAGTTTGAAAACTCCATGGCCTTCTATAAGCGCGTAGTCAACGAGTACCCGTCGACCCCAGAGGCCGCCTCGGCTCTTAACGGCCTCCGCAACGTATATATGGAGAACGGCGATTACGACGGCTACATTGCCTATACCTCTACGCTTGGCGCCTTTGCGCACGTGGGCGAGAGCGAGCGCGATTCGTTGCTCTACGTGAGCGCGTCAAACCAGTACATGAAGGGCAATTTTGAGGAGGCAAAGTCCGGATTCAAGCGTTACATTGAGACTTTCCCAACGGGAAGGTACGTGACCCCATCAAACTTCTATTTGGCTGATTGTCTGTACAATGACAAAGAGTTTGATGCGGCGTTGCAACTCTATCAGAACGTGGCAAGTCAGCCGAGGAGCGTCTTCACGGAAGAGGCGTTGCTTCGCGGTGGCGAGCTTTTGTATAAGTCGGAGGACTACCGCCAGGCTTTGTCATCGTTCTTGCGCCTTGAGCAAGAGGCTGAGGTCGAGGCCAACAAAGTCGAGGCCATCATTGGTCAGATGCGATGCATGAAAGCCTTGGGCGACCTTGAGCAATGCATAGCTGGCGCGGACAAGGTGATAGGAATGCCTCAGGCATCGGCCGCCATTCTTCGTGAGGCTCAATATCTTAAGGCTAAGTCGCTAATTGCCCTTGGCAAGACTGCCGATGCTGTCCCCATTATGCGCGACCTTGCGGAGAGTACCAAGACCGCCGAGGGTGCGGAGGCCAAATATCTCGTGGCGCAATACCTGTTCGACAGCTCCGACATCGAGTCGGCTGAAAATGAGGTGTTTGACTACATTGAGAAGGGTACTCCTCACCAATATTGGTTGGCACGTAGTTTTGTCCTACTTTCTGACATATATCACGCCAAGGGCGATGACTTCCAGGCCGTACAGTACTTGCAGACACTGAAAGAGAGCTATGCTGCGGAAGACGACATAGCCGGCATGATCTCCGAGAGGGTCAGCAAGTGGAATGTGGAGACCGAGGCGGCAGCTCCAGTTGAATAGCATCAGCAGAGAAATAAAAAGACGACAATGAGCAAAAAAACGTTTGGCGTATGTCTAATGGCACTGTTGGCCTCCATGGTCAATGGATTTAGCGCATCCGCCCAAAATGACACGATAAACACTGTTGATCGTTCGGTTGATGTCGTAAACGCCTATCAGCCAACGCTCAGACGCTCTAAGAAGATTAACGTCGAGCCAATAATTGACGATACGGTCAAATATTCGGACAGCTTTAAATATCAGACGCTTAAAAGGGTATCGACCGTCACGACAAAGCCAGAACCATTGTCAGCGGCGGGAATGGATTTCCCCGTCTACAACAGCCCTTATCGTGCGGTTGTTGAGGCTGGTGTCGGTACGTTGCCCTCGTTTTATGGCCAAATCTTATATAACAACGGCAATTCGGAGAATCATCACCTGTCGCTGAAAGCGGGCCATTTGGCACAGCTTGGCAAGGTGAAGCTCGAGGACGACGGTAAGGTTGAGGCACATCAGAACGACACGTGGGCTGGGCTTGTCTACAACCACTTCGGTGGTAATCTGCGCTTCGGCTTTGATGTTGACTTTGCCAACAACGCCTACTCATGTTATGGGCAGAATACCATTGTTGACACCGTGGTCTACATGACTGAGGACGCAAAACTGATGAAGGGTTCCGACATATTGAGCTTTGATAAACAGCGCAATACGTCCTTCGATTTTATGTTTGACATCGGCAATTCAATTGCCGACCCGTTGCAAAAATTCACGTTCAAAGCCTTTGCCGGATTTGGCATTTGGGGCAACAAGAGCGGAGTTGGTCAGACGGATATTCATTTCGGCGGAAGACTCCGTTTCCCAATAAAGAAAGTGGCGGGTTTTGATGCCGATTTGGTAGTCAACACCTTCAAAACGAAACTCGGTGACGAGTCTGACTATTACGACTTTGTGGAGCATAAGGGGACTGACATCCACGTTGAGCCCCATTTCCGCATGGACTATGACTTCATGGCGTTGCGCCTTGGTGTCAGGATAATTAGTGTCATTGGTGATGACTATGCGGGTAAGGACGATTTTATTGTACAGCCCGACTTGAGGGTGAAGTTCTTCATTGGCGACGGGTCCGTAAAACTGAGTGCGGGTCTGACGGGCGACTTCTCGCAGAACAGTATGCGCAGCCTTGTTGAGCAGAATAAGTATGTCTCGGCTGACGCTCGGAAATATGCATACGATGGTCTCTTAAAACGATATCTTACCCGGAACGACATCTTCCATTCTCAGGCGCCAATAATCTTCAATTTAGATTTGAGAGGCTCTTTCTCTAAGACTGTCCAAGCGGGCATTGGCATGACATTCAAGTCCTTAGGAGACGAGGTGTTCTTTGTGAATAGGCACTTTGCAACGGAGGCGGACACAACGATTGTTGGCTATGCCCCGCAGTTCGCCATCTTGCAGGATGACGGTAAACTCTTTGGCGTTCATGGCGACATTAATGTCAAACCGACGGCAAACAGTAACATCCTGTTTGAAATTGCATATAACAACTACAACATGAACTCGCTCGACGAGGCATGGAATCGTCCAAAACTTGTGCTTTCGCTCTCGGGCAAATGCAAACCGACTGAGCGGTTGGGAATTAAAGCAAAACTCTCGTACGAGGGTGAGCGTAAGGCATACGACCCGACTACGGGCGAAGCCACGACCCTCGACGGCTTTATTGACCTGAACGTTGGTGGCAATTACTATATCTCGAATAGGTGGACTGCCTTCTTGAACATCAACAACATTGTAGCAGCCGACCAGCAGCGATGGCTCGGGTACTCGTCATATAGCTTCAACGCCATGGCCGGCATAACGTACAAATTCTAAGGCACGTGCTGACGCTTGTTTTGGTACGCCATGGCGAAGCTGAGTTCACGTATGGCGACGATTTCAGTAGAAAACTCACAAGCCGCGGGCGTAAGCAAGCATCGGATGTAGGTCTGTTGCTGAAAGGGTGGGGCGTAGAGCCCGAGTTTGCCATAGTATCCGACGCACGGCGTGCACGAGAGACCTCGGCGATAATCATAGAGCAGCTGCCTAAGCCCGAAAAGGAGACCTATGAGCATTTCCTTTATGAGGCGTACACCACGCAGGAGCTGTTGGATTGTATCGGCAAGAATGCTGAAGGGGCTGAGTGTGCGATGGTGGTGGCTCATAATCCCGACATAACATATAAGGCGTCGAATTTGTGCGAAGACGCTTTGCCATGCTCATTTCCTACGGCTGGCGTTCTTATCCTACGGTTTGAGTGTGATTCTTGGGACGAAGTATCGGCTCGCAGTGGAAAGGTTGTCTGCGCAAGCTTCCTGTAAAGAGAAGAGCTGAGGCATAGAATACGGCAAACCCCGTCTTAGAAATGAGATCTAAGGCGGGGTTCGTTATGTTTTGTGGGGGCTTTACTCCTCATCGTCGCGATTGACGTAATATGGGTTAGCCTGCTGAGCTGGCATGATAAGGATGTCGTTGACGCATACGTGAGGAGGACGCGTAACGATGAATTCGACAGTTGAGGCTATGTCTTGCGCGGATAGGGGCTTTACGCCCTTGTAGACATTGTCGGCCTTGTTTTTGTCGCCTTTGTATCGCACGAGCGAGAATTCGGTGTTTACCATGCCTGGCGCGATGGAAGAGACTTTGATGCCGTATTTGAGGAGGTCGATGCGCATAGATTGGGTGATGGCATCCACTGCGTGTTTCGTGGCGCAGTAGACATTGCCGCCATAGTATACGTGACGACCTGCTACACTGGAGATGTTGATGATGTGGCCGAATCCGTTCTCTTTCATGGTGTTTGCCACGAGTTGAGAAATGTAGAGGAGACCCTTTATGTTGGTGTCAATCATCGTGTCCCAATCGTTATCATCGCAATTCTCGAAGCTATCGGCTCCGAGGGCGAGACCGGCGTTGTTGATGCACACCTTGAGGTGTTTTTTCCACGAATCGGGCAACATATCGTAAGAATCGAAAACCTCGTGCTTATCGCGGATGTCGAAGCAGAGGATGTAGCTCTCGACGCCAGAGGTCTGCTCAATTTCGCGACAAAGGTCTTGGAGGAGGGGGAGGCGTCGGCCTGTAATTGCGACGTTATAGCCTAATCTGCCGAGCATGAGGGCTGTGGCTCTGCCGATACCAGAAGTGGCTCCCGTGACGAGAGCTGTTTTGATATGTTGTGACCTTTTATTCATGGAGGAAATGAATTATTCGGGGAATAGGTTATTTAATTTGAAGCTCTTGAATGAGGCCTTCATTAAGTTCTTTTTCGAGATTGTGCGTCAGGATGCCTTTGCCGATGGCATCAGAGAGTTCTTGTGCTGACCAAAAACGAAGTTCATCGACCTCTCCTTGGTTCTTTGGGTTGAACGGACCGTCGCTGCTTGTGTGGAAGACAAAGACATATTCGTCCTCAACATCGCAATGCCAAATATACTTTCGTACCAGGCGAGCATTAAAATTAGTGAGGCCTATTTCTTCGGCTGTCTCCCTTTTGAGGGCATCGGTCAGTTGTTCGCCGAGGGCGATGTGACCTCCAACGGCAGTGTCCCATTTGCCTGGTTGAATCTTTTTTGTTTGGGGTCTTAGCTGAAGTAGGAGTTTGCCGTCTGAGGAGACTACGTGAAGGTGGACGACGGGGTGGAGCCAATGGCTTCCGTCGTGAACGAGGGGACGTGGCGAACCACCGACAACCGTGCCATCTGGTGTCATGAGCGGAACCCATTCAACACCCTTAAACTTTGATTTTTTGACTCTTGAAAAGAGAATCTCTGTCGCCAAATAGGAAACGAGAACAACTATGAGGGCGTATTGCTCAATCCATGCTGAGGCAGCAGAATCATCATAAAGAAAGGCGAAAAGGAAAAGGCAAGTGGCAAAAGCAGACCATAAGGTCATGCGAAAGAAACTCCCCCGCATAAGGCTGAGGAAGTACGGGTTCTTTGTTAGCCCAGGGCGAACCTTATCAATCATTCCGCCCAAAACTCGCTTAGGACCAACGGCGACGGTGATGGCGAGAATGGCTGTAAGAGCAATCGACGTTGCGAGAGTCTCGGCATTAGGGGCGATGTTCTCCACGACAATGTCCACAAGCCCAAAGACAAGGACGAAAAGGAAATCTGAAACTACATCGCCGATATAAAACTTTCCTTCTTTGAGCCAGACGATACCGTTTACGATGAGCGTAATGGCGAAACTCGTTAGCAGACCAACGAGACCACCCCATAGCTGTTCTGCTATGAAGTATGCGACGAGAGGCAGTAAGAAGGAGAGAATCCGAATCACAAGAGTTTCTTAAGGCGTTTGACCTCAGCCTCGTTGCTGAGCCTGTCGTTGATGT
>JALEMI010000027.1 GCA_022768325.1 Bacteroidales bacterium | reverse complement strand
TGCGGACCTGTTTCATCCTGCAATTTGACCTATAGCGCAGTTTTGAACGTCGATTTTGCGCCTGAAAACTTTCAGCCTTCCAAAAGCCGCATGGGCAAAGGGGTTCAGGCATATTTCATCCTGCAATTTGACCTATAGGTCTTATTCGACAACCAAAAAGCTCAGGATGAGCATATCCCAAATCCCCTCCAAAAGCAACCGATGGACAATAACCTTTACAAGTCTTACCACTATAATAATATACACTTTCGTCATCTTCGTCACCTTCTCTAACCACCTTGTCGTCTTCCCAAGTTAAGTAGGTTGGGTAGTAACGACTTCCTTCCTGCTCTATGGACGAGACAAGCCTCTTTTCCGAGTCGTACTCGTACCGAGTACTATACGCATACGAGCTATCCTCTCTCTTTGCTTCTGTAACCAAATTATCCGAGAGGGTATAGGTGTAATTGCGGATGGTACCATCTTCATCGTCGCACCGGATAATGCGGTCGTTTTCCCATACGAATGTTTTCACTTCCCTTTCTGTAGCTCCTTTAGTATTACCGCCAAAAATCTCCGCTCTGATTAACCTTCCTTTGGAGTCGTACGAATAGAGCGTGGTGCCGCTCCAAATGTTATCGTCGTAAACATCAATCCATGCCGACTTCACGAGCTTCTTCTGGTTTACGACTACGCCGTCTTCGGATGTGGCGGGTTGCGAGTTGTCGTCGTCATCGTCGTCGTCGCACGATGTGGCGAAAGCGGACAGCATAACGGCTACGATTGCCATCCCCAAAAATCTGAGTGTTTTCATTTTATGGAGGTTTGTGTTAGAAATTTCGCACGAATATTTATTCCCAAATTATAACAGAGAATCAGACCTGCCGATGGGCAAGTCGGATTCTCTGCCAGGGTATGCTTACTTACCTTCTTCCAATTGGTATCCACCACCAACGAGAAGCGTGGTGGAGAGAGGGATTTCAGCCTTTTTGAAAGAACCGCTGATTTTAGCCGCACTGGCTGGGGTGTCTTGGTCTTGCAAATACTTGGGGCTGTACTTGCCGCGTGGAATGTCGCTAAAGACGAAACAGTTGGCAAGACGGGCCGCTACGACGTTATCCGTGGTGACGGTATTGGCAATCTGCGAAGCCAAGGCGAGAGCCGCGCCAAGCAAACCTCCGCCGGAGCTGGCCTCTCTGAGGTCGATTTCAATTTCGCACTCACGTTCAAAAATGACCTCGTTTGTTTTGGTCGACTTGATGACGTAGCGGACCTTGGCCTCAACTTCGGGCCATACGACAGCGCGTTTCTTCCACTTCGTGATCTCGGTGAAGACGACGGCGTCGGCTCCGAAAAGCTCGCCAAACTTATTGAGAGGCCTGTCGATGAACTCCTCTGCGTCGTACGCGCTCTCGGCCTTGAGTACGTCCATGCTGAGCTGCGGCGAGATGACGTAGTATCCGCACTCACTAAGGGGGCGGGATATGGAGTAGTAGAAATAATCCTTAGCCTCAACAGCTTCTGTCTTGTTGATGGGCGGCATGACGAGAAGCGTGACGGGCTTCTCGTTGTATAGGCTGGCGTAGCGCTCACCCTTGGTTACGACCTCCTTGGAGCCGCAGGAAGTCAACAGCGCAACAGCCAACAGGGCGGAGACAATATACTTCATAATGTTACTTCGTAAATTTTTCGATTAACGGTTCGATGAATGTCTTGGACTCGGGGTAGAGCTCAATCTCCTTCTTCAGCATCTCGATGCCTCGGGTGCGGAAGTAAGTCTCGTAGTCGTCGGTCTTAAACCATTCCTTCTCTTTCTCGTTGGCATGGTCTCTGAACGTGGCCGCGGCACCGGGCTTGAGAAGCTGGTAGCCGTACTCGGCGCAGATGCCTGGGGGCGGGGTTTTTCGGACGCCGCCCACGTTTTGGATAAGCACCTCGTAGCCGACCATAAGGTTGCACCACGACTCGGGCGTCGCATCCTTTTCGTTCTTGTGAAGCCAAATCTCGTAGCTGGTGCCAGCCTCGGCGGTGAAGGCACCTCCATAGTTGTAGAGCGGATACAACTTCGGCCCTCCGCACGACGTCAACATGGCGAGCGCAACCGAAGCCGTAATGGCCGCAAAAAGTTTTTTTCTCATGTTACTCATTTATTGATATGTAGTTCAACCATTTTGTGTTCTTGTGCCGAGACGAAGACCTTGTGCTCGTACTTCGTCTTCATGGATGTGGAGTAGTAGCCGTCCTTCTCCCTCCGCGCGACAACGACAGTGTGTTTGCCCGACGAGACGTAGATTGTGTTCTTGGCCGTCTTCTTGATCTTTGGGTTCTTGCGCCACTCTTGCGTCTTGACGGTATTGATTTCGTAGGTGTCCTTGCCGTCGACGGTCACCTGTATTGGCTCCTCGGAGTCGGAGAGGAAAGAGATCATCGCCTCGTCCGCCTTGCCCGACGAGACCGTGTAGGTACCCGTTCCGCAGGCCGTCAAGAGTAACGATGCGCACAATGCAACAATAGACTTCTTCATGGCGAGGGGTTATTTATCTGAAATGTAATAATTGTCGAGCTTGGCGGTGTCGATTGCCTTACCATCGTATGAGCAGATGGAGGCCTCGGTCTCGGGCGTATCGCCAAAAGAGGAGAGGACCGTGACCGTGCCAATCTTTTGACCGGGCAGCTCGATATTCAGGCCAGTCTGCGGATTCTTGACCACCTTGCCCTTGACGTAGACATTGAAGCTGTCGCCACTGGCGAGCCCTTGCGACGCGCCGCCGGAGATGATGTAGGCACCATCCTCAGCCGAGAGGATGTAGGATCTCCAGGGCTTATCCATACACTTATTGATGATATTATCAATGAGCTGGCTTATGGCGGCGGATATGGCTTTGTCGCTAAGGGTGGCATCGTAATTGGCAGTGCCACCGAAACCCATGACCTGCTTGTTTGTCACCTCGGCGAAGCCCTTGGCCTCGTCGGAATAGATGACGAGGGACGTAGCCACCTCGACAAGTCGGATGCTGACGCCAGCCTCGACCGTCTGCGTCTTGCTTCGCGCAAAAGCCTTCTTATGCCCCTCGGTCTTGCGTCCGAACTCGGTTATTGAGCCGATGATGATATAGTCGGCACCGACTTTGGACATATCGGAACCAGCCTCCTTGACGAGAAGATCCAGGTCGTCTCGCTCAAGAAGGATGAACTTCTCGCTTGCGGCGAGCTTGGCCGAGAGGATGTCCATGGCCTGCTTGCGCATGGGGTCGTTCTCCTTATCATAGAAGAAGCCCTTGGCGTATTGTGTCTCATTGCTGAAACGCCCAATGGCTACCTTCCTCTTTATAGACTTCTCTTGGGCAAAAGAGGGCAGCGCAATCAGCATCAGCAGCGCGAAGATTGGGCAGACTCGCCTCAGCCTATTTGCGAAAGACGTAATAGACGACATCATAACTACAAAATTCGTTTGCAGAACAAACCAACAGACAGTCGGTTTAGAAAACGTAACCTACGCCGAGGCAAATGCGGTTAGACTTGCCACTGATGTCAGAATCCCAGGGGTCGATGAAACCTTGTTTAACAGTGAAGTCGAAGAAAGTCTTGCCGACGAACCACACCCTGAGGCCATAGTTAAGACCAATGTCAAAACGCTTGGCTTCAGTCTGAAAATCGTCGAAAACATCGTAATCGCTGGTTTCTCCTGCCACCTCAATCTTATCATTTCCGAGGATATCGAAGGTGACGTCGAGACCGACGTGAGGGTTGACTGCGACAGGCGACGAACCCAACTGAATACGGGAGTTGAAGTCGAACGGGCAGACCTGGACCATGAAACGGCTCTCCTTTTCGGAGAAGGCGTAACCATCGGCGTAGCCTTCCATCTTGGTACCCCTATTGGCAACGCCGAAGTTCATGCCCTTTAGGAACATCTCGCTGCCCATAGGCTTGAGGAAACCGAACATGGCCTCATAGCCCACGTTGCGGTCTTGGTCATCCCGAGTAATCTTGTTGAGCGAAAAGCTTGCTTGGATATACTTCTCGGTTTGGGCGAATGAGACAAGCGATGCAAACACGAAACGGAGGTCAACAAAAGTTTTCTCATTTTTTGTTAAGTGACAGTTTAGAAACATTGTGTCTCATACAATCAGCTTCGAACGATTGCCGAAACTGTGATGTCGCACAAAGAGATACAAAAACAAATTCACCCCATTAACATTTATTAACTTCACAAAACGCAAAATTCCTTGTTTATCAGAATGGTTTTACGGTGTTCGTGCGGTGAATTATGGGTGGAAAGAGGGCTGTGGGGATGATGTTTCTCTTAGCGGAGACGTGGGGAGCGGATTTAGCAGAGGGCGACAAGGGGAACGTCATTCATGGAGGGGGTAGAAATCAGAAATCCGCCCCTGTGAAAACGCAAGGACGGACTTGACAAATGACGTTGTTGTTATTCTGCGGCAGGCTGGACGACAGGGCGCACAGCAAGCCCGTTGTCGCGGCTGAAGGCGCGGCCGTCCCAAACGTCGTCCGAGTAGAAGCCGAGGGCGTACGCGTTGCGGGAGTTGCTCGGATCGAGCGAGCGCGACCAGTAGTAGCCGTAGCTGCCCGCACCGTTGAGCCCCGAGCCCCAGCGTAAGCCCGCGGCGGGGAGGAAAAGATGAGGGTCGGTGGCGACATCGTAGTCGGAGGATGGGGATCTGCCGTAGTAGACCTTTGCGCCTTTGTCGGCATCGGTCTTAGCCTTGTAGACGATGTAGCCGTTGACGGACTTGCCGTTGTAGGTTGTGGTCCAGACCCAGTAGCATTGGCTTGACAGCTCTGCTATCATATCCTGTGTTGGCATCTGCCATTTGCCGCCCCAAGTCTGAGACGCGACGTCGTCGGATGCTTCGAGCTCGGTAA
>JALEMI010000016.1 GCA_022768325.1 Bacteroidales bacterium | reverse complement strand
ATAAGCAATTTTGGCGAGAAAAATGTGACGCTGACATTCGACCGCTCAAAAGCAATAGAACTGACATTCAACGAGGAGGGAGAGCCTAACCTCGCAGCAGTTGCGTCGGCTCCTGAGATTACGATAAACGGCCTTAACGTGACAATAGAGGCCGGGTCCGAGCTAAAACAGTTGTTCTCAATGACTGGCGAGTGCGTCGGAGCAACGTATGGCAACACGTTGTCGGCCCCATCGCAAGGCATCTACATCTTGAAAATCGGAAAGAGAGTCATAAAACTGCCTCTCAGATAAACCTCACAAAGACTCAAAACAGACAGCCCGTCGCAGGATTTCCGCGACGGGCTTTTTTTTTAATATTGCTGTCCGCTAAAGTTTTTCCAAGCGATATAAAAATAGGCTGAATCCTCATGACGAAGATTCGGCCTTTTCGTTTATTTGTTTTTTACTACCAAAACATATTAACGATGAACAAAAGCGGCCACCAATAATTTAGGAATTTTGAGAGCGATTCACAACTTCCCCAATCCCCCCCCCAAAAAAGACCTCACCCCATGTCGCCTTTTGGCAACATCTCTCAATATCTTAGCATCAAAAACCCATCATAACCATGAAAACCCACAAGAAGCGGCTCCTCCTCCCCATGCTGACCGCCCTTCTCCTAATCCTACCACAAAACCTTAACCCTTTAAACGCCAACAATATGGACGAATACTATTGCGAATACTGCGGACACAAGTTCCCTAACGTCCGACTGCTCGTCACGGCCTCATGCTCACGCCACCCGGCAGGTCCCAACAAGGGAAACCACAAGCTCTACGAGGGCGCACCCAAAAGCCAATACACTTGCAAATACTGCGGCAAGACGTTCCCCAGCATCATGGTAATGACGGGCGGCACCTGCACCTACCACCCCAACGGCAGCAACAAAGGGCCTCATGCGCCCGCTCTTTAGGCCGTGCGCGCCCCCCATCCGTCAGAACAACAAAAAAACCGCCGCCCCCATCACGACAGGGGCGGCGGTCTCAATTATGTATCACGTCCTTACTTCTTTCCCAAAGCCACCGTGGCCGCTTCGCCATTCGGTAGGGCAATCTTGACCGTCACAGGCCTGTTGCCCTTCACACCGCGCAAGATCACCTGCGCGTGACCCATGAACGCCTTCAGCTCCGCATGCTTCTTGTCCTCGCCTTGCGGACGCTCCGATGCCTTATATCCGGGGTCGCCATTGCCCCATCCTAAGATCTCCGCATCGCCCTCAACGCTCACGGTCAACTTGTCGCAAGCGTCTACGGCAAAACGTCCCTTCTTGTCGCGAAGCGTCACGTCCACCACTACGCAGTCCTGAGTGCCGCCAATCGTCGCGCGGCTCGCCTCAAGCTCCACGCTCGTTGCCGCGCCCGTCGTCTCAATGCGGCTCACGGTCTTGCGCTTGCCGCCCACAAATCCGCGGGCTTCGAGGCGTCCGGGCTTATATGTCGTGCGCCATGCCGCATATCCGCCCTTCTCCATCTTCTTGCGCCCGAGGCTCTTGCCGTCTTGGAGCAGCTCCACCTCGTCCATGTTCGTGTAGCACCACACCTCTACTTCCTTGTCCTCCATCTCTTTGCCCAGGTTCCAGTGCGGAAGGATGTGCAGCACTGGCTCTTGCGTCCATGCCGCTTTCAGGTAATAGGCCTCGTCCTTCGGAAATCCGCAGTAGTCGAGTATTCCAAACTGAGAACCCGTTGCGGGCCATTTCATCGGGTTTGGCTCGCCGCGATAGTCGAAGCCCGTCCAGTAGAATAGTCCTGCGGCCCATTTGTTGTCGCGGTAGAATTTCCATCCGCGGCCTATCACGTTCTTCTCGCCGTCCGAGCGTTCCTCGCCCTCTTGGTTGATGCTCTTCATCCAGCCCATTACGCTGTCCGTGGCATATACGCCGCGTGTGCCGCATCCGCTCGTCTCTTCCGTGCCAACTACTACCCAGTCGGGATATTTCTCCCTGCGGTTCTGCACGTCGTTCTGGACAATGTAGTTGTAGCCGTGGATGTCCACCTGCTTCACGAGGCCAAAGCCGCCCGAGTTGCCGTATGTCGTCTTGCGCGACGGGTCAATCTTGTGCGCGTAGTCCGACATTACGCGGGCAATCTTCTCGCCCTTGTCGCCGCTCTCTATCCACCACTCTTCGTTGCCAATGCTCCAGAGTATCACGCTCGGGTGGTTCCTGTCGCGCTCAATCATGCTGCGCAAGAGGCGCAGGTGCTCGTCGTTGGTTCCCATGAGGCGGTTCTCGTCAATGACCACCATGCCCAGCGAGTCGCATACGTCCAGCATGGCGGGCGTCCCGGGGTTATGGCTCAGTCGGATGGCGTTCATGCCCAACTCTTTGAGTTTCTTCACCTTATACGCCCATAGCTCTTTCAATACGCCTACGCCTACGCCCGCATGGTCAAGGTGGAGATTCGAGCCTACAAGCTCCGTCTCTTTGCCATTAATTTTCAGTCCCGACCCGACGCTCCACTCCAATGTGCGGAGGCCAATTTTCGTCGTCACGGCGTCACGCTCTTGCCCGTCGGCCGAGACCGATGTCCGCAGTGTGTACAGGTATGGCGTTTCGGGGCTCCACAGCTTTGCGTCGCCCACTTTCATCGCGCCGTCGCCACCCTCGGCCACAACGGCTCCCGTGGCGTCAATCAGCTGATGGCGCACTGCCCCCGTGGCACGGCTCTCAATGTTGAGCTTCTCCCCGTCCCAAATGGCAAATACGTCGTCAATGTGGTGAGCCTTGTCGCGCTTGGTCAGCCATACGTCCCGATATATGCCAGCGCCTTCGTAATACCATCCCTCTTCGGTCATGGCGTTGCATCGCACGGTCAAGACGTTGTC
Source organism: Bacteroidales bacterium (assembly GCA_022768325.1). GTDB lineage: Bacteria > Bacteroidota > Bacteroidia > Bacteroidales > Marinilabiliaceae > W3P20-009. Next base: position 8,845 of record JALEMI010000016.1, on the reverse strand, counting down.
GCCGCCGTAGTTCACGTATTCCGATATGTTGTACACCTGGCGCGCGTATCCGCTCACCTCGTGCCCCATGTAGAAGCCGTTGCAGAACACTTGCGCGTCGCGGAATATTCCCTCAAAGGTCACGTATATGTCGCGACCCTCGTCCTTTGCGTCAATGATGAAGTGGTGACGATACCACCCTATGCTCGTTTGCGGATATTTCCATCCCACTTGCTTATACCCGTGCGAGTGGCTCGCCTCGGAGGCGTATGGCAGGTCCACCACCCAGTCGTGAGGCAGGGTCACTGCCGTCCATGTCGAGTCGTTAAATTCGGGGTTCGCCGGCCCCTGGTTCTGACCCACGGCTTTCGAGAAGTAGGTGAAGTATTCTGTCCCGTGACCAAAATCAGCCTCCATGCTCGATGCGTCGCCAAGGTGGAATTTCCAGTTGTCGTTGATGAGGGTCGTCTCGCGCTGGGCCGCGGCGTCTGTCCCCACAAGGGCGAGACCCACCATCGCCGCTGCGCGTACCATTGTCTTTAATTGCATATCTTGAATTCTTAATTTCTGTTTTGCAAGTTTAACACATTCCACTCGCTCCCATGTACCCATAATGTTAACAAGATGGCACACCCGCCGCCATATTCCTCCCCAATGCCCTAAAAAAAGGACTACGCCCGCAGCCCGCTCAACGTGGAGGCCACAGGCGTAGTCTACATATTTGTCAGAGCCGCTATTTTATGGCAATCAGCTCTCGCCCAATCTCGCGCAAGCCTTCTTTCATACGCTCTACGATTTCCGGGCTGGGTTCTTCCGCCCCGCTTACGTATTCCATAAAGTCATTCTGCGACATTTGGATTCGCGTTGCGAACTCTGCGCCATTAATTTCCGGATGCTCAATGAACAGCCTGTATAGCTCTCCAAACTTCTTCTCATGGAAGAAGCCTTCAAAACACAGGTCCTCGTCAATTTCTGGCCAATGGATTCCAACCGAGCTTAGAGTATAAGCCTCTCTTTGCTCTTTTGTTGCATAGCGTAGCCTTGAGTAGTCGGCGAATTTCTCACAAGCCTCCCGCCCGTCGGTGGTGCGAATCCATACTGCCGTGTCGGTCAGCCAAACTTTTTCTATGGACAAGTCTTCCATAACTACTTATCTTTTAACGGTTTAAAAATCGAACCTATCTTTTACGGTTAAAAAAGGACGCCCAATGTCTGTTTACTACTGCCTCATTTTCGGTCAACACCTTTTTTATGAGCTCTAATTCCGGTGGATTGAATCCTTTGTTGTAAGCCAAACTAATGGGGTTGATGAAAAATTTTGCCGTTGCGCCATGCTTTGCAACATGCACGAGAGCTGGCTCATCGTCGTTCGCAAAGAACATGAATCTATAATCCATGAAAGTGAAAATTACGGGCATCTTTTTTTAGGTAAGCATACAAATAATTTTTGTATAGCTGACGCATTATCTCTCGATAGCATTCTGAAGGTCAAGAGGGTATCGTTCTTAACGATTGTCTACTTGCATTTCTCCCCGCTGTTGTTCGTTTAAGCAAGAACTCTAATTTATTAATATAAAAGCAATTAACGATTCCAATAGGGTAAGGTCTCCCGAACTTCATCAAGCTAATCGCGAGTGCTTCCCCCTCCGTAATAATTGCCATTTCCCGGCGCAAAACTAAATGAAAGGACAGCTCTACTTCCCCAAACTCATCAACCTGACAGCCGATTTCATAAAGCTCTGCAATTCAGGACACTCCGATTTCAAGATGGTCTCCATGTTCCCGTCCCATAACTTTCGCCCCTCGCTAATGAAGGCTATGTGTTCGCCAATTGTGAAGACGGAGTTCATGTCGTGAGTGTTGATGATGGTTGTAATACCCCTCTCGTGCGTAATTTCCGAGATCAACGAGTCTATCACGCCCGCCGTCGTCGGGTCAAGTCCCGAGTTCGGCTCGTCGCAAAAGAGGTATCGGGGGTTCAGCACTATTGCCCGCGCAATGGCGCAACGCTTCTGCATTCCGCCCGATATTTCCGCAGGATAAAGGTTGTCGGCCGCCGCGTCGAGGTTCACCCTCCTCAGGCACTGCTGCGCCCTCCGGGTCCGCTCGCCTACGCTAAGCTTTGTGAACATATCAAGCGGGAAACGAACGTTCTCCAAGACGGTCATGTAGTCAAACAATGCCGACCCCTGGAATATCATGCCTATTTCCTGGCGAAGCTGTTGCCGCGCCCTGGTCCCCATCCGCGTTACGTTGCGCCCGTCGTAGAGTATTGAGCCACGGTCGGTGTCATACAGCCCCACAAGGCTCTTCAGCAATACGGTCTTGCCGCTGCCGCTCTTGCCTATTATAAGGTTCGTCTTGCCGCTCTCGAAGACGCAGCTCACGTTGTGCATGACCGTCTTCTCCCCAAAACTCTTCGATATGTCCCGAGCCTCTATCATGTCTCTCTTTTATAGCAATAGCTGTGTCACTATCAGGTTCAGCATCAATACCATTACGCAGCTCACGACGACGCTCTTCGTACTCGCACGACCCACGTCCAACGCGCCGCCATGCACGTAATATCCGAAGAACGACGACACCGACGCAATGATGAACGCAAACAGCGAGCTTTTAAATATCGAGTAGAAGATGTAATACGCCTTGAACGTGAAGTGAAGTCCGCGGATGAACTCCTCCGACGGCACCATGCCCGTCATGAAGCCCGACACCCAGCCGCCAACAATGCCTATGCACATGCTGTACATGACGAGCAACGGGACGCTTACGACCATCGCCACAACTTTCGGCGCCGCAAGATACGATGCCGAGTTCACGCCCATAATGTCCAGCGCGTCAATCTGTTCCGTAATGCGCATGGTCCCTATCTCCGACGATATGTTGCTCCCCACTTTTCCTGCCAAGATGAGGCACACAATCGTGCTCGAAAATTCCAGTACAATGGTCTCGCGAGCCGCAAAACCTATCGTGTATGTCGGGATGAATGGGTTGTCAAGGTTATTCGCCAACTGGATTGTGACGACGGCCCCCACAAAGAACGATATCAACGTGACGATGCCGAGCGAGTCGACGCCAAGTTTATACGTCTCTTGCAAGATGCGCCTGCCAAAGACGCCCCATTTCTCTGGCCTGCCAAACACTTGCCACATGAAGCGGCAGTATCGGCCAATAAGGCCTATGCCCGACAGCAAGATCATGCCTCGCCCCCTTTCTCGGGCAATGCTTTCTGCTCTCGCGCCATCGGTTTGCCCAGCTCGCCAGGCCCCGTTTCGCTGCTCGCCACCTGGTACGCCCTGAGACCGAATGTCCCGAGGGCGGCAATCATGTGGTCCACAAGCTCAGATATTATGGCCTCATGCTCTTTCCATACCTTCGTCTTCGTGAAGCAATACATCTCTACGGGCAGGCCATATTGCGTGGGCTGCAGGTATCGGACCATCACCATCATGCCCGTCTGCGCGTCGGGGTCGCACAATTGGGGGTGACGCAGCAGGTATGCCAACATATACTCGCGGAAAAGGGTCAGGTTCGTCAGGTCGCCCAGGCTCGCCTCCGCGCCCTCTTTCCGCCGTTGGAAGAAGTAGTACAGCTCGGGCATATTCTCATACCGCCGCGCCTCGTCGTCACTTATGAAGCGGACTGTCGCCATGTCCACCAGCACCGAGCGGTTCAGCCGTCGTCCCGCGCTCTGGCTCATGCCCTTCCAGTTCGTGAAGGCGTCGCTCATCAGCGTCGAGGGCGGGACTGTCGTTATCGTGTTGTCCCAATTGCGGATTTTCACCGTGTTCAGGTTCATCTCCGTCACCACGCCGTTCGCGTTGGCCTTCGGCACTACAATCCAGTCGCCTACGGCCACCATGTTGTTCGCCGATAGCTGTATGCCCGAGACGAGGCTCTGAATCGTCTCCTTAAACACCAACGACATCACGGCCGCCGACGCGCCAAGTCCCGCCAGCAGGGTCGACGGGTTCTTGTCTATCACGATGCCTATCATCACAATCAGCATCATCGAGACGATTACGTATGTCAGCAACTGCTTGACGCTCTTCAACGAACGCACTTTCGGATACGTGGCCGTGATGAGGTCAAAACCAGCGTCTATGGCCGCCAAGATGAACCGGCCTATGTTCAGGGTCATGTACAGGTACACAACCTTCATATACAGCGTGTTGAGCCAGTTGTCCGTGTGCATCGCCAGTCCAAACGCCATCATCGAGAATATCGACGGCAAGAACGAGGCGCGGGTCAAAACCTTGTCGTTGAATATGTAGTCGTCCCACTTCGCCGGCGTCTTGGCCACAACCTTCCGCACAACCTTGAACAGCAAGGCCTTAGCAATCCAATAGAAGGAAATAGATATTATCGTCGAGAGAACGACCATTATCAAGGTCGCCACAATCTCCGACGTGTTCTCCACTCCGCAGATTCTCAGGAGCCAACGGGCAAAGTCAATGAACACGCCATTGGCTTCCGGTGCCTGCGCTATGGTGTCTCCGTTCATATCTTCTTGCTTTTTAGTGTTTTAACTCTCTGTGTCGCTACGTTATGGTTGGCTGATCACTTCTACCGTGCAGTCTATCACGCCCGATTGTATCATGTCAACTTTTTCCGCCGCTGCGCGGCTCAGGTCCACCACGCGCCCCGCCTTGAATGGCCCGCGGTCATTAATCCTGATGTCTACGCTCTTGCCGTTTGCCGTGTTCGTCACGCGCACAATGGTCCCAAACGGCAGGGTCCGGTGTGCGCCCGTCAGCTTCTTCTTGTCATATTTCTCGCCGCTCGCCGTCGACCGTCCGTGAAACTTGTCGGCGTAATACGATGCCTGGCCTTTCTCCACTTTGCCGCTCGTCTTCTTTGCCGTCGTCGACTTGCCTTTCGACGTGCTGCCCGTGCTTGTCGAGCTGGTCTTGGTCGTCGTCGTGGCCTTGGTCGTCGCGTCAACCTTGCGGTACGATGTCTGTTTCGATGTGCTCTTCTCCGACGTGCAGCTCGTTGCCGCCATCAGTGTCGCCACGCTCAGTGCTATGGCCATCAGGGTCTTACCCGTCATGTTTCTCATCGTGCGTTAATCTTTTTTGTGTAGGGTGGGGTGGGGGGCGTAACCCCTTAGCCGCGAAGGCTGTTCATCTTGCAAATGTACTTGCCTATAATGTCAAACTCAATGTTCACAACGCCCCCTTGCTCAATCTGGGCAAAATTCGTGTGGTCATGCGTGTAGGGGATAATGGCTACCGAGAAACCGTCAATTCGGCTCTCCACCACGGTCAGGCTCACGCCGTTCACGCATACCGACCCCTTCTCAACCGTCATGTACCCCTCTGCCGCCTTCTCGCGGCTTATGTCATATCTGAACGTGTAATACCAGCTCCCGTCTGCCTCGCGGACGCTCTCACATCTCGCTGTGCAATCCACGTGACCCTGAACAATATGACCGTCAAGCCTGCCGTTCATCTCCATGCACCGCTCAACGTTCACCATGTCGCCCTCTTTCAGCAGGCCCAGGTTACTGCGCTTCAGCGTCTCCGCCACGGCCGTCACCTCATACGTGTCCCCCTCGCGGCTCACCACCGTAAGGCACACACCGTTATGAGCCACGCTCTGGTCTATCTTCAAACTCTCGGCAAATGGGCAACTAAGTCTGAGGGTCACATTCCCACCCTCCTGGCGCACACCAACAACTCGTGCGGCGGCCTCTACTATTCCAGAAAACATCTTTTTCTCTGTATCTTCTTTTTCCTATATACGCGAAAATAAACCAATTGAATAACAAAACAAACCCATCACCACCCCCGCCCCCAAAATCTGAACTCCCCGCACTGGAAAGCCCGCCCTCCCCGCCGCTGTGAATGACGGTCTCCCGACCGTCCATCATACTTCCTCCCCAAAAACAAAAAAACTCCCGCGCCAAGTCCACACTTGGCGCGGGATTCATATTTAATGTCTATCTAAAACACCCTACTTTATGCCGCGGCACCGCTTCTCCCAGTTCCACGCATTCAGCAGCGTCTGTTCAATCGGCACCTCCGCCTTCCAGCCCAGCTCCGTGTTCGCCAGGGTCGTGTCAGCCCAAATCTTGACAATGTCACCTGCGCGGCGTCCAACAATCTTATACGGCAGGTCTACGCCCGTCGATTTCTTGAACGCGTTCACAAGCTCCAAGACGCTCAGACCTCTGCCCGTGCCGACATTGAAGAACTCGTAGTTCGACTTGTTCTTACCCTCCAAGAGGCGACGTATCGCCACCACGTGAGCCTTCGACAAGTCCACAACGTCAATGTAGTCGCGGATCGGAGTGCCATCCGGCGTGTCATAGTCGTCGCCAAAGATGCTCAGCTCCTTGCGAATCCCTGCCGCCGTCTGCGTGATGTACGGCACGAGGTTGTTCGGCACGCCCACAGGGCTCTCGCCAATCAACGAGCTCGGGTGTGCGCCAATCGGGTTGAAATACCTCAGCGCCAAGCCGTTAATCTCCTTCTCGGCGTGGCAGAAGTCGCGGATTATGTCCTCGTTCACCGTCTTCGTGTTGCCATACGGGCTCTCTGCCGGCCTGCGCGGCGTAGCCTCCGTTACGGGCAGCTGCTCCGGCTGACCATACACGGTGCAGCTCGACGAGAACACCAAGTTCCGAACACCCGTGAACTTCATGCTCTCCAAGATGTTCATCAAGCTGTTCAGGTTGTTGCGGTAGTACTCCAACGGCTTGTAGACGCTCTCGCCTACTGCCTTGAACGCTGCGAAGTGAATCACCGCCTCAATGTCCTTATGGCGGAGGAAGAAGTTCAAGACATCAGCACGGTTCGAGAGGTCAAAGTTCTCAAAATCAGGACGCTTGCCCGTAATCTTCTCAATGTTGTCTACAACCTCCGCTTTCGAGTTCGACAGGTCGTCCACGATTATTACGTCGTAGCCGGCGCTCTGAAGCTCCACTACGGTGTGCGAACCGATAAATCCGGTGCCGCCCGTTACAAGTATTTTGCTCATCGCTATGTTAGTTTGTCTTTATGCTCCACAAATATACGCTTTCACTTTTTAAGAGGTTTGGTCTCTCTGCCCATTTTTCTCTCCCTTTTTCACACCTAATGGCCCTTATTTGCCAATAATTTCCCTCCTAATCCGCTCTCCCTCCCCTCCAAACCACACTGCGAAAGCCTCCATGTCCTGCTCGTGAAACGTCATCCACGCGCTAAATCCGTCTTTGTCGCTCTCCTTCGTCAACCATGCGCAATACGCGTACCAATGCCCCGCCCTTTCTATCGCCTCCTCCACCGCGGTCATTATTTCCGCCGCCTTGTCGTTGTCGCTCTCCCCGCGCCTCATGGCCAGCATCGCCCGCTTTGCCTCCGCCACTCTCCGTGCCGTCGTCATCTCGCCCCCGCGTCGCGACATCCTTATATATGTGTCCCCCACCATTTTTATCATCGTCTTCGCCCTCTCACCCGTCTGCTCCATCATCAGGAAAGCCTCGCCCAGTGCCAACCCGCTCTGTGGTGCGCTGCTTTGTAGCAGAAGCCAAGCCGCCCTGTAATAATTCGATGCAAAACCCGGCTCAGCCTCAATCCCCCGCTCAAACAACCCCACCGCTCCGTCATAATCCCCGTCCGCCATCCTCATGTTACCCATCTCCATCAGCAACCGCCCCGACTTCGGGTGTCGCTCCAACCCTCGCCTATACGTCCGCGAAGCGTCCCCTCGCCGCCCCATGTAATCAAGCGCGTTCCCCTCCATCTGCCACACCCTGTCATCCGCATCCTTATGCCCCTCCAACTTCCTGAACGTCTCCGCCGCCTTGGCGTATTCCATGTTTGCCATCTGCGCATATCCCAACTCATACGCCACGGCAAAACTCTCGGGATATTTCCGCGCCAATTCCTCCATCGCCTCCACCGCCCGCCATGCATACCCGTTATCCGCATCCTCTGCCGCCGCCTCCATCGTCCGCATCTCCTGCTCGCTCAGCTGCCCCGCCGCGCTCGTCGCCATTCCGACAAGCCCAGCCGCCACCATCACCCCAATCTTCCAAATGCTCATAATATGTATATTTCCATCAATCATTTCCCGCAAATATACTCACTTTTACCCCCGCCCCGCCCCCAAAAACCTCAAGTCCGCAACGCCCGCACTGAGAAGCACGGTCTCCTGACCGTCCATCACCTGAACTGAACCCGTACCGTCCCGCAGACCACACCTCACTAACCGTGTACACACGCGTAGCGGTTCCGCCCGACCAGCGAGCCACCGTCAGTCCGCACTCATCCCTCCGCCTCTTTTCCCCGCCCCAACGCTGGACTGGCCCGTAGGGCCATACCTTCACTAACCGGGTACACACGCGCAGCGGGTGTGCCCGGCCGTAGAACACAGCGTCGAGTGCGCATCGGCTCCGCCCGACCTGCGAGCCATCGGTTCCGCCAGTCCGAAGACCGCACCGGCTCTACCCGACCGCATTTCGCACAGTCCATCCCCGCCCATAATCCCCGCACCCGCACCCCCATACTAACCCAAATTCCCCCATTAACCCAACTGAACACCCCGCCCAACCCCCTGACACTCACCCCCATAACCCCGCCCAATAAAAAATATTCCCCGCCACCCCGTGCAAATCCAAAACTTCCCCCTACCTTTGCATCCGCTATCACGAAACGACGGCGAGCAGGTTGAAAAAAAGATTTGGAGCGAAAGCCCGAAAATCACTAACTTCGCAACCCGTCGGCGGCCCCAAAAGCGTGGCCGAGCCAAACAGACAGCAAAGCACATTGACATACTGGGAGAGACGCACAAACAAAAGTGCAAGCGAGAGCCCGGCCCGGGGCGGAGAACGGCGCGAGCCGCCGCCCGGGGCCCGAAAGATACAAATAAACAAAGTCAT
>JALEMI010000129.1 GCA_022768325.1 Bacteroidales bacterium | reverse complement strand
AAAATGGGCCACACCCGCCCAGCGAGTGTAGCCCATCACCAAAATCAAGTCTCCTCGACGTACGAGAATCCTATATCAACCCGCGTCTCCTCAATTCCTCCAAATCCTCGGGCGTGTCAATACTCAAACTCTCAATCTCCGTCTCCAACACGCGTATCGAATACCCATTCTCAAGCCACCGCAACTGCTCCAGGCTCTCGCACTTCTCCAACTCACCCGGCGCCAACTTCGTCAGCTCATGCAATGTCGCCGTCCTGTACGCATACAGCCCAATGTGATTCCAAAACTTGTGCTTCGTCGTCCAGTCATGCTCCGCCACGCCACGCAGGTATGGTATCGGGCTCCGGCTGAAATACATCGCGAAGCCCCGTGCGCTCACTGCCACCTTCGGCTTGTTCGGGTTGAACACGTCCTCCTCCTGCTCCGCGTGTTTCACGAGGGTGGCAATCTCCACCTTCGCGTCATCAAATGCGCTCGCCAACAGCTCCACCTGCGTAGGGCTGATAAACGGCTCGTCGCCCTGGATGTTCATCACGACGCCATAATGCCTGCCGTCCTCAGCCTCCACTTTGCTCGCCGCCTCGGCGCATCGGTCCGTGCCGCTTCTGTGGCTCGTCGAGGTCATCACCACCCGACCGCCAAACCGCTCCACGGCCTCCGCAATGCGAATGTCGTCCGTTGCTACCGCCACGTGGCTCAACGCTTTGCTCACGTTCTCATACACTCTCTGAATCATCGGCTTGCCGCCAATGTCGGCCAATGGCTTGCCCGGGAATCGCGTCGACGCGTAACGGGCCGGTATCAGGCCCAATATCTCGTCTCTTTCCATGTCTGTTTTATGTTTTTTGTCTTACCCCAAAAATAGCTATTTTTGAAGTTCATGCGCTCACACGCGCCTACCAACTTCCCACACATCTACTCCTAAACAACCATGGACACTTCCGACATCAAAGCCCGTTTCGGCATCGTTGGCAATGACCCCGAGCTTCTCCGGGCCATCGATACCGCCGCGCAGGTCGCCCCCATCCAGCTCTCAGTCCTCATCATCGGCGAGAGTGGCACGGGTAAGGAGGTCTTCCCCCAGATTATCCACGCTTTCAGCGCCCGCAAGCACAACCCCTATGTCGCCGTCAACTGCGGTGCCATCCCCGAGGGCACTATCGATTCCGAGCTCTTCGGCCACGAGAAGGGAGCTTTCACCGGCGCCCTCAACGAGCGCAAGGGCTATTTCGAGGAGGCCAATACAGGCACCATCTTCCTCGACGAGATTGGCGAACTCCCCCTCGCCACCCAGGCCAAGCTCCTCCGCGTCCTCGAGAAGGGCGAGTATATGCGCGTCGGCTCTTCCCTCGTCAAGAAGACCGATGTCCGAATCGTCGCCGCCACAAATGTCGACCTCGAGAAGGCCATCGCCGACGGCCGTTTCCGCGAGGACCTCTTCTACCGCCTCAATGGCGTCATGATCCGTATCCCGCCTCTCCGCCGCCGTCAGGCCGATGTCCCACAACTTTTCCATAAGTTCACCAACGATTTCGCCGACAAGAACCATATCCCGCCAATCCGCCTCACGCCCGATGCCGCCGAGGCTCTCGCCGCCTATTCCTGGCCCGGCAATGTCCGCCAGCTTAAGAATGTCGCCGAGCAGGTCACGGTCCTCGCGCCCGACCGCACCGTCACAGCCGATGCCATCGCGCGGTTCATACCCCAACCACAGCACCACGACCATCCCCATACGCTCCTCCCCGTCAATAGCCCTACCGAGTCTTTCAGCTCCGACCGCGAGATTCTCTATAAGGTCCTTTTCGATATGCGCCAAGAGGTCAACGACCTCAAGCGGCTCGTCATAGCGCTGCTCAATGGCCAAGGCGGCGGTTCGCTCACGCCCGACGAGATGAAGGCCGCGCAGAAGCTCTTCGCCGATGCCAAGCCCCACGATTCCGACAGTCCACTCACCCCGGCCCGCGCCCATGTCACGTCCCAACCCCGCCATTCCGATTCCATCGACCGCCTCTCCCCAACGTCGCTGAAAGACGGGGTGGTGGACATCCTCCCCGTCCGAGCCCACGATGCCGAGTCACAAGACATCCAAGAGGTCCGACCCGCCGAACCCGAGATTCTCTCACTCGCCGAGACGGAAAAAAACCTCATCATCAAGGCTCTCGCCAAGTTCAAGGGAAACCGCCGACGCGTCGCCAAGGAGCTGCAAATTTCCGAGAGAACTCTCTATCGCAAAATTCACGACTATGGTCTCGAAGACTAAACTCGCCCTCTTTTCACTCGCCGCCCTCCTCGCGGCAGCCATTCTCCACGCCTGCACCATCTCCATCACCATGAGCGGTGCCTCCATACCCGAGAATCTGAACACCTTCTCGGTTCAATACATCAACAATAGGGCCCCGCTCGTCAATCCCGATCTCAGCTCCACGCTCACCGAGGGGCTTAAGGACCGTATCCAAAACGAGTCCCGCCTCTCGCTCGTCAATGAGTATGGCGATGTCGATTTCTCGGGAGACATCACGTCCTATACCACCAAGCCAATGGCCGTACAGGCCGATGCCGTCTCCGCGCAGACCCGCCTAACGGTCTCTGTCAAGATTCGGTGCCGCAATTCCAAAGACCCCAAGAAGGATTGGGAACAGTCCTTCAGTGCCTATCAGGACTACGATTCCGAGAATAACCTCGCCGATGTCGAGGAGGAGCTCGTGAAGCTCATCGTCGACGAACTAACGGAAAATATCTTCAACAAGGCCTTTGCCGATTGGTAGTGATGAATAAAGAAACCCTCTACGCCGCCATCGACAACCCCTCCGACATCTCGTCCCAAACGGTCGAGCAACTCGCGGCCACGCTCCGCCAGTTCCCCTATTTCCATGCGGGATGGATGCTCCTCGCCAAGGGGCTGCGTCGCGCCAATAGTCCCCACTTCCAAGATTCGCTCCGTCAGGCCGCCGTCCATGTCTGGGACCGTGCCGCGCTCTATTGGTTCGTCCACGACCGCTACGATAAGATTCCCTTCCCCACGTCCCAAAAGCAGAAAAAGCCCGCGCCCGCCGAGCCAGCTAAGGAGGCTCCCGCACCTCCCGAGCCGCGTCTCGTCATGCCGCTCACGTCCGCCGTCACGCCGGTCTCCCCCGTCCCGTCCTCCTCTTTCGCCGACGAACTCGACTACGAGGCCCCGGCCCAACACGCCGAGACTTACAATATCGAGAATCTCGGTACCCAAATATGCCGCCCCGACGAGAGGTACTCTTTCTCCGATTGGCTCGAATACACGTGCCAATTCCAGTCCGCCACCGCCCACGACAACCTCCCGCGGGCCAAGGGCATGGATCTCATCGATAAGTTCCTCGGCGAGGACGACGACCATATCATCGCCGCTTCCAACAGAAAACCAGCCATCGACGCCCGAAAAATCGAGGAGGAGAGCACACGCGAGAATGACGATATTCTCACCGAGACGCTCGCCTCTATCTACATCAAACAAAAACAATACGCCAAGGCCATCGCCATATTTAAAAAGCTAAGTTTGAAATATCCCGAAAAAAGTGGTTACTTTGCCGCTCGAATGTCAGATATAGAAAAACTTAAGTCGTAATAACACTCCTAATAAGATGTTCCTAACAATCGTTTGGCTGATGATTATCGTCAGCGTCTTCATGGTCATCATAGTCCTCGTTCAACGTTCCAAAGGCGGCGGACTCAACCAAAGTTTCGCAAGCCAACAGCAGATAATGGGAGTCCGCAAGTCCACCGACTTCGTCGAGAAGGCCACCTGGACGCTCGCGGCTCTGCTCTTCGTCTTCTCCATCGCTTCCGTAGCTTTCGAGCCACAAGCAACCCAGGCCGCCATCCAAGACGCCGGTCTCAACGAGATTCTCGAGAACAAGAGCGTCAACACTCAGCAGGCCGCCCCCTCTTTCGACGCTCAACCCGCCGAGCAAGAGCTACCCGCTGCTCCCGAGCAACCCGCCTCCGAGGCCCAAGAAGCTGAGTAAGTCCTTCTGACAGTTCCCAACGGCGGTCCTCATGGCCCGCCTCTTCCTCACCAAATAACGGGGGCGGATGCGCTTTTCTTCGCGCAACCGTCCCCCTTTTCTTTCCAAGCTTCAGCAAATGGCCAATTCTTCCAAATACCAACTCGTCATCGTCGAGTCGCCTACCAAGGCCAAGACTATCGGACAGTTCCTGGGCCCCGACTTTGTCGTGACGTCAAGCGAAGGGCACATCCGAGACCTCCAAAAAAATAATTTCGGCGTCGATATCGAGCACGATTTCAACCCTATCTACGTCATACCCGACGAGAAGAAGGCTAAGGTCGAGGAGCTCAAGAAGCTCGCCAAGAAGGCCCAGCAGGTCTGGCTCGCTTCCGATGAAGACCGTGAGGGTGAGGCCATATCCTGGCATCTCGCTGAGGTGCTCGAACTCGATGAGGCCAATACCCCACGTATCGTTTTCCACGAGATTACGAAGAACGCCATTCTCAATGCCATAAAGTCCCCACGACGCATCGACATGAATCTCGTCGATGCCCAGCAGGCGCGACGCGTCCTCGACCGTCTCGTGGGTTTTGAGCTGTCCCCGGTCCTCTGGCACAAGGTCATGCCTAAGCTCTCCGCCGGACGAGTCCAGTCCGTCGCCGTGAGGCTGCTTGTCGACCGCGAGAGGGAGGTCATCGCTTTCAATGCCAAGTCCAACTTCTCCACGGCAGCCACGTTCAATATCAAGGACCCGTCAGGCAAGGAGTTTTCTTTCAAAGCCGAGCTGAAGCCCCGTTTCGATAATATCGACGATGCCGAGGCCTTCATGAAGAGCTGCGCCTCCGCACAGTTCTCCGTCACCAAGGTCGATAGCAAGGTCGCCTCGCGCCACGCCGCGCCTCCCTTCACCACTTCCACGCTCCAACAAGAGGCCGGCCGTAGCCTCGGTTTCTCCGTCAAGCAGACCATGCAAGCCGCCCAACGTCTCTACGAGGCCGGCTTCATCACGTATATGCGTACCGATTCCGTCAATCTCTCCGAGATGGCGCTCGATGCCGCGCAAGACTATATAACCACACAGTGGGGCGCAAACTACCACAACCGCCACCAGTACACCACTAAGTCCAAGGGCGCGCAAGAGGCCCACGAGGCCATCCGCCCTACCAATTTCGCCAATCTCACTGCCGGCCAGACTGCCCAAGAGCAAAAGGTCTATTCCCTCATCTGGCGTCGCACCGTGGCCTCACAGATGGCCGACGCCAAGATTGAGCAGACGTCCATATCCATCGCCTCACCCGACCCCAACCGCGATTTCGCCGCCTCCGCCGAGGTCGTCGTCTTCGACGGTTTCATGAAGCTCTATATCGAGGCCACCGACGACGATGCCGAGACGTCTAAGACCGTACTCCCTTCCGTCAAGGCGGGCGACCCACTCTCCCTCGCCAATCTCTTCAGCCGCGAGCGGTGGACCCAACGCCCCCCGCGCTACAATGAGGCAACGCTCGTCAGCGAGCTCGAGAAGCGCGGCATCGGGCGCCCTTCCACCTACGCCCCCACAATTTCCACCATCCAAGACCGCGGTTATGTGGTCAAGGAGACCCGCGAGGGCCAGTCCCGCGTCTACCGCACTCTCTCCCTCACCGACGGCTCTGTCGTCCGAGGCGAGGCCACGGAGACGGCCGGCACCGAGCGCAATAAGCTCTTCCCCACCGACGTCGCCATGGTGGTCACCGATTTCCTACTCCGCCAGTTCACCAATGTCATGGACTATGATTTCACGGCCAATGTCGAGAAGCAGTTCGACGAGGTCGCCGAGGGCGAACTCAAGTGGAATAAGATGATTGCCGATTTCTACGCCCCCTTCCATCACCAGGTCGATCTCACGATGGAGCAGTCCCAAAAGAATACGGGCGAGAGGCAGCTCGGCACCGACCCCAAGACGGGTGAACCCGTCTCCGTCCGCATCGGGCGTTTCGGCCCAATGGCCCAAATCGGCGAGACTACCGACGATGGCCCCAAGCCCCGCTTCGCCTCGCTCCGCAAGGACCAGCATATCGAGACGATAACGCTCGAACAGGCCCTTCGCCTCTTCGACCTCCCGCGCAATGTCGGCCAGTTCGAGGATAAGGAGGTGGTAATCAGCACCGGACGCTTCGGCCCCTACGTCCGCCACGATGGCAAGTTCGTCTCCCTCAAGAAGGAGGACGACCCCTATACAATAACGCTCGAACAGGCCATCGAACGCATCGTCCAAAAACGAGAGGACGACAAGAATAAGCTCATCAAGGAGTTCCCCGAAAACGCCGATCTCAAGATTCTCAATGGCCGCTGGGGCCCCTACATCGCCTACGGCAAGGCCAATGTCAAGATTCCAAAGGGTACCGATGCCGCCGCTCTCTCCTACGACGATTGCATGAAGCTCTGCGTCGAGCAAGATGCCGACCCGACAAAGAAAAAGTCACGCTTCGCCAAGGCTTCCTCCGCTTCGCAACAGGCTGATTCTGAGCCTAAAACAAAATCAGCGGCAAAACCGTCCAAGTCTACCGCAACACATAAAACGAAAAAATCGTAGGAATGGAAGGCAATAATATGCGTTTGTCTGCGTAGTACAAGAGGTTAAGCTCATGGTTTCAAGCGCCGACAACACAATTTCTGCCAAGTATGAGGTTCGTTCTGAGAGCAAATCGAGATTTTTAGCACGCTTTTTGTTAAGACTTATACGATTTAAGCCTAAAATGCTAATAGATGTCTGCTTTTGCCCCCGAACCCGTACATTATTGGTCTTTTTTTGCTTAATTTGCACGCTGACAGGCGGAGTTGCATCCGCCCAAAACGAGCCAAATTTCACGGGCTGCCACCTTCTGCCCTCTGTCGTAAACCCCGCTGCCGCGGGTGCTTCCGGATTGGCCGCCGTTACGGCCGCTTTCCGCCAACAGTGGGTCGGCTTCGACGATGCGCCTCAATCGATGCTTATCGCGGCCGATATGCAGGTCAGCTTCTTGAAGAATTTCCACGGCGTCGGAGTCTTAGCTCTGCAAGACAAGGCCGGTGCCATGACAAATATAAACCTCGCGGCGGCTTACAGCTTCCATATCTACCTCGATAAAGGCATTCTCGCCCTCGGGGCAAGGTTCGGGGCAGTCAACGCCAAGTTCTCCGCTTCAGACCTCCATACGGCTCCGTCCGAAGTCCAAGACGGCTACCACCAGGAGACTGACCCTCTGCTTAACGGCAACGATGACAGCCAAACAGCTTTCGACGCAGGCCTCGGTGCTTTCTATCAGTCCGACAATGCTTTCATCAGCTTGGCTCTCCAACATCTGACCGCGCCTAAGCTCGCTCTCAAAAGCGACGCGCAAATAAATGTCAGACCCGCTCTCAACGTCAACGCCGGACGACTGCTCGGCAAAGACGTCAAACAACGGTCCTTCGAGCCACGGCTCGCGTTTATGACCGACTTCGCATCCTGGCAACTCGAACTCTCCGCCGCAGCGAACTTCAACAGGTTCTTCTGGTTCGCTCTCGGTGCTCGCATCCAAGATGCACTCCTCGCGCAGACTGGCGTCAGACTCCGAAACGGTCTCGACCTCTCCTACGCCTACGACCTCTCACTGTCGAAGCTCAAAAGGTACAACACGGGCTCCCACGAAATCATCGCCCGGTACTCTTTCGATTTCGACAGGCAAAAACCAGACAAGCGATACAAAAGCGTCAGAATACTTTAACTGAGACACACACATTTCAATCATATGATAAGAAACGCAGCGTTTTATGCCGTAGCCCTGATGACTATCACCGGCTGTGCTGGAACCACTGGCGGAGAACTCGTCGGTGTTGAGCGTAATGCGCAGTTCTACGAGCCCGACCCCTACGGCATGGTCTTCGTGCCGCAAGGTAGCTTCAACATGGGCCAAAACGAAGAAGATGTCGCTGGACTCTCTAATGCCATCACCAAGACCGTCACCGTGCGCTCTTTCTGGATGGACAATACTGAGATAACTAACTCCGAGTACCGACAGTTCGTCAACTGGGTCCGCGATTCTCTCGCTCGCAAGGCTCTCGGCGAGGCTGGTAATGAGGATTTCCTCATCACTGAGGATAAGCAGGGCAATCAGCTCGACATCCCCCTCATCAACTGGGAGACCGAGCTCGACTGGAAGGAGCCGGATAACCAAGACGCGCTCGCTTTCCTCTACTATGAGCAAGAGGAGCGTTTCTTCGGCGAGAAGCAGTTCGACAACCGTAAGTGGCAATACTCCTACGACTGGGTCGACCTCCAACAGGCCGCCAAGCTCAGCAACCGCTTCGATCCCAACGACGGCGAGAACGGCAAGTACCACGGCACGGTCTACGACATCAACGGCGAGGCCAAGAATCTCGAAGAGGAGGGCCGTAAGGGCTTCATCATGCACGATAAGGTCTGGGTCTACCCCGATACCCTCTGCTGGATTCAAAACTTCACCTACTCCTACAATGAGCCTCAGGCTCGTATGTACTTCTGGCACCCGGGCTACGATACCTACCCAGTCGTAGGTGTCAACTGGAAGCAAGCCACCGCTTTCTGCATCTGGCGTTCCAACCTCCTCAACAACTACCTCCGCAAGGAGCATCAGCCAATGGCCATGGACTACCGCCTCCCGACAGAAGCCGAGTGGGAATACGCTTCCCGTGGCGGTCTCGAGAGCGCTATCTACCCTTGGGGCGGCTACTACACCCGTAACAACCGTGGCTGCTTCGTCGCTAACTTCAAGCCTCTCCGCGGCCGCTACACCGACGACGGCTCTGTCACTACTTCCGCCGTCTCCTCTTTCGCTCCCAACGAGTACGGTCTCTTCGACATGGCCGGCAATGTCTCCGAGTGGACCTCCTCCGCCTACGACGAGTCCTCCTACCTCTACACCCACGATATGAACCCCGACTACAAATACAACGCTCTCCCCGACGACCCAATCGTCATGAAGCGTAAGGTCATCCGTGGCGGCTCTTGGAAGGATATCGCCTATTACCTCCAATGCGGTACCCGCAACTACGAGTATCAAGACAGCTCTTCTTGCTTCATAGGCTTCCGTTGCGTCCGCGATTACATCGGAGAGTAAACATTTTTTAAATCTCTCCGTAATAATGCTATGATCAATTCCCTAAGGAATAAACATTAACTCTATACTCTAAATCTTATGACTCTAACTGAATTAGTCACAAGCCCTGCCTACAAAAAATTCATGGGTTACGTCTACGGCTTCGGTGCTGCCGTCGCTATCATTGGTGCGCTCTTCAAGATTCTCCACCTCCCCGGCGCCTCCGTCATGCTTGTCGCAGGTCTCGGTGTCGAGGCTATCATCTTCGCGCTCTCGTCTTTCGAGCCACCTCATGAGACACCAGACTGGAGCCTCGTCTACCCAGAGCTCGCAGGTCTCGAACCCGTCGACCGCGGTCATGGCAGCAAAGGTGGCTCTTCCAATGGTCCCGACACCCTCTCTACGCTCGTTGCCACAGGTGCTATCGACCAGTCCACTGTTGACAGGCTCGCCGACGGCGTCAAGAAACTCGCCAACACCACTTCTGAGCTTTCTGACCTCTCTGGCGCTTCTTCTGCTACCGAGTCATATATCAAGAACGTTAAGGCAGCTTCCGACCAGCTCAACAAACTCTCCGCCGCTCAAAGCAGCGTCACCGAGGCTGGCAACAAGTTCGCCGCTACCATGGAGACCGAGGGCGGCAAGTTCGCCTCTTCTTTCTCCAAGCTCAACACAGCTTTCGCTACCCAGGCCGAGGCATCTTCCAAACTCGGCAGCAACATGGCCGCTGTAACCGAAGCTTACAACAAGCAACTCGACGGCCTCAACAAGCAGCTCGATTCCACCAAGAACGTCGCTGTCGGCCTCTCCACAATCTCCCAAGAGATCGCCGCTTCCGTCGAGGGTGTCAAGGAGTACCGCCAACAAATCGCAAGCCTCAGCAAAACAGTCGGCGAACTCAACAACATCTACGGCAATATGCTCAGCGCTATCCGCCGATAATCAAGTTGAGTAACGCTTCCTTTTTACTGACTCTTTGTTGAACACAAAAAATTCCCATAGATAATGAGTGGTGGTAACTGTCCGGAAACCCCAAGACAGAAGATGATCGGCATGATGTACCTCATGCTGACCGCCATGCTCGCCCTCAACGTCTCTGGCGACCTGCTCAACGCTTTCGACCTCGTCGATCAGAGCATCCGCAACCAGAAACGTGCAACTGAGGAAAAGCTTGGACTGTCATACTACAATTTCGAAGCTAAGGCTGAACAAAACGCCGAAAGGGTTAAGCCAAAATACCAACTCGCGCTCGACGTTAAGACTAAGTCCGATTCGCTTGTCAATTACATCCAGTCCCTCAAGCAAATCATGATCGATGTCGCCGACGGTAAGGATTCGGGCTCTACGCCTGAGAACTACCTCAACAAGAGCGACCAGGATAAGGCCGGTCAGGTCATGATGGTCGAGAGCGGCGGCAAGCGTCTCTACGAGTTCCGCGATGCGCTCCTCGCCTACAAGTCCGCAATGCTCAGCGCCGCTCAGGCCGACACTGCGCTCCCAGTCGATACCATGCTTATCCATGCAATCGGTGTCGCTATCGATGCTCCTCCAGCCGACGCTACCCCTGTCACCATGAACGAATGGGGCGGTCGTATGTTTGAGCACCTCCCTCTCGCTGCTACCATGGGTCTCCTCTCTGCTATCCAGAGCAACGTGCGTAACGTCGAGACCGATGTCGTCAACTATCTCTACAAGTCCATCGACGCCGCTTCCTACAAGTTCAACGTCCTCGTTCCTCTTGTAATCCCTGAGTCGCAATATGTCATCCAGGGCGGCCAGTACAAGGCTGATATTATGCTCGCCGCTTACGACGACACCATGCAGCCTATCGTCTCCGTCGGTGGTCAAAACCTCCCCGTCGAGGGTGGTCGTGGCAAGTACGTTGCCTCCGCCTCCTCCGTCGGTATGAAGAACTACGAGGCTAAGCTCCAAGTCCCCGACCCTGTAACTGGCAATCTCGTCGACTACGACGTTAAGGCCTCCTACGAAGTCGGTGCCCCAAGCCTCGTCGTCTCAGCTACCAAGATGAACGCAATGTATCGTGGTCTCGACAACCCAATCGAGGTATCTGTCGCTGGCGTATCCCCTTCCGATCTCATTGTAGGCTGCAGTGGCGGTAATATGACAAGAGGCGGAAATGGCTACGTTGTCAAGCCCGGTTCTGCCAGCGAAATTAGCATTAACGTCTCCGCTAAAAGTGAAGGCAAGACCCAAAGCTTCGGTTCCAAGAAGTTCCGCGTCTACGATGTTCCTGACCCTGTTGTAACCGTTGTGGGCTCCAACAAGGGCAACATCACCCGCAACTCAGTCAACAATTTCGAAGTCAAGGCCGAACTCAAGAACTTCGTCTTCGATGTCTCTTTCCAAGTTACCTCTTTCGTAGTCTCCACGACCAAGAACGGCTTCCTTGTCTCTGAGACTGTCAAGAGCGGCAGCAAGCTCACCAAGAACGCTGCCGACCTCGTCAAAGGCGTCTCTCGCAACGGTCGTATTTACGTCGAGTCTGTCAAAGCTAAAGGTCCTGACGGCCGCGAGCGTTCGCTCAACGGTGTCACTCTTAAAATGCAGTAATCTATCCACTCCTATCAAGGTATGAAGAAGTTGTTTTTGCTTCTGGCTCTGGTTTTCTCAATGCCAGTTCTCGCTCAAGACGATGTAACTGAAGATGTCGGCGAGACCTCTGAGAACAACGTTGTTGACGGTATTGTCGCCAAGCAACATATCAAGAATAAGAGGCATTTGCAGCCAGCCTATGTCCGTGAGGCCAATGTCCTTTGGGCCAAGACCATCTGGCGTATCATTGATCTCCGTGAGAAGCAAAACCTCTATCTTTACTACCCGACCAATACCGTCGACGAGCGTCGCTCTCTCATCAGAACTTTAATCGATGCAATCGCTACCGGCGAACTCGAAGCCTACAACCCCAACAACGACAACGAGTTCGAGTCAACAATCACCGTTAACGATGCATACCAAAAGCTCGGTGCTGAGCCTGTCGATTCCACTGTCTCCGTTGACCCCGAGACAGGAGAGTCTGTCACCAAGTTCGTCTACGACGTCAAGAGCCTCCCAACCGACCTCGTCAAGAAGGTCATGGTAAAGGAAGTCTGGTTCTTCGATAGCCGGTACTCCGCGCTCAAGTGCAAGATTCTTGGTCTCTGCCCTATCGTCCTCGCCAAGAACGAGGAAGGTACGCGTCTCGACCAGAAACTTCTCTTCTGGGTCTACTACCCCGCAGCTGAGAGATTCCTCGCTAAGCAAGAGGCATACTCGTTCTCCAACGACGCCATGCGTTCCTCTCTCCACGACAGACTGCAAGCTCGTCAATTCGGTAGCTACATCTACAAGGAGTCCAACGTCTACAACAACCGTATCATCACCTCCTACGCCAAGGGTATGGCAAGCAACATCGAGGCGCAACGCATCGAGAACTCCATATTCCAAAAGGAGCACGATATGTGGGCTTTCTAATCACTCTCGTAGTGACCCTATCTTCAAGGGGGAGTCGTTATCAACGATTCCCCCTTTTTTCACCCGCCAACACCCATTATTACAATCATCCAATAACATGAAATCTGTATTCCAAACACTTGCAACTCTCTCCCTACTCATCTCCCTCCCCCTCTTTTATTCTTGCTCCGACGACGACGATTCCCCTTCCCCATCCAACGACACAACCAAAGTCGACCCAACCCCCTCCGATCCCGTAAAGGATGCCACGGATAAGCTCATGGCCAACGATTCCGTGCTCGTGGTGACGGGCGACGCCCTCAATATCACCCCAACATCCGTAATGATTCCCTTCCGCGTCAATTACGATCCCGAAGCCTTCTCCAACGCCCGTATTGCCATCATCTTCTCCGATTTCCCCGACGATGAGCTCAACTACGGCCAAGGTTGCCAAGAGTTCTACGTCAACCCCTCCAACTTCGACCGCTTCGGAATCGCCTACGTTACCATTCCGGACCTCGTCCCAAACACCAAATACCGTTACAGGGCCTACTTCTTTTTCAACGATAAGACCTACGCCTACGGCGAGGAACTCGCCTTCTCAACAACTCCCCCTTACACCTTCTCCGCCGAAGCTGTCGACCTCGGTCTCTCCGTCAAGTGGGCCTCCACAAACCTCGGCGCAACACGCTCCTACCAGTCCGGCGTCTATTACCACTACGGCGATACAACTCGCCTCGCAATTGCCACAAGCATCGCCCAACTGCCCAAAACTGACATCATTGGCACCGATTCCGACCCCGTCTCCGCTGAGCTTCCCGACGGTTGGGCAAGCCCCACCAGTGCCCAGATGCTCGAACTCATCAACAATTGCACGTGGGTGAAGGACATCGAGCACGGCTTCCCTGGCTACCGCGTCTACGGCATCAACGACCGTGCCCAATACTACATCTTCATCCCCTTCGCAGGCTATATCAACAATTCTGGCCAAGTGGCGCAAGAGAACACTGCCTTCATGCTTTGGTCAGGCGAGCAAGGCGATGACGACGGCAAGGCCTATTGCCTCCAACTCGTCGACGGCACGGCAAATTCTGGCTCTGTCGCAAGAACTAATAAGATGTGGAGACTACCGATAAGACCCGTAAGAAAGTGAACACTTTTTAGTATATTTGTGCGTTCATAGCACATCATTTCACATTTCAGCCCAAAATGTCAAACGTCTACTGCGTAATCCTCGCCGGCGGTATCGGCTCAAGACTTTGGCCCCTTAGCCGCCCAGCCCAGCCCAAACAGTTTCTCGACGTGATCGGGGTGGGTCAGACCATGCTTCAGCTGACCTACAACAGGTTCCTACCCATCTGCCCTCCCGAGAGGTTTGTCCTTGTCACCTTGCAAGACTTCGCGCCCCTCGTCCACGAGCAGCTCCCCGACGTCCCCCTATCCAACATTTTGGCTGAACCCTTCAAGCGCAATACTGCCGCAGCCATCGCTCTCGCAGCCGCGTTCCTTAAGCAGGTCGATCCCGATGCCACAATGGTCGTGACGCCGGCCGACCACGTCATTCTCAACAACGACGTCTTCATCAACTCCATCTCGCAGTCCATCCGCCTCGCCCAAAACTCCGATACCCTCATGACCATCGGTGTCAAGGCTTTCCGCCCCGAGACGGCCTACGGATACATCCAGGTTGGCGACAAGTACGACGACTCCGACCCCGCCTCCCCAGTCCACAACGTCCGGACTTTCACCGAGAAGCCCAATGCCGAGATGGCCAACACCTTCTACGAATGCGGCGATTTCTGCTGGAACTCAGGCGTCTTCGTATGGCGACGCCAAGTCATCGAGGACGCAATGCGCAAGTGTATGCCATCCCTCCAGCAAAACTTCGACATTCTCGATACCATCCCCATTTCAAGCTGGGGCGAAGCCATCAGGGATGTCTACGAACAGGTTGAGACAATCTCCATCGACTACGCAGTCCTCGAAAAAGCCACCAACGAGTCCGTCTGCCTCACCCAAGCCGCATGGAGCGACATCGGCGCATGGAACGCCATCTACGAGCAATGCCCCAAAGACCAACAGCAAAACGCCGTCGTCAATAGCAACGCCTACATCAAAAACTCCGAAGGTTGCCTCGTCCACGCGCCAAAAGACGAGGTCCTCGTAGTCGACGGCCTCAAAGACTACATGGTCATACGCAAAAACAAGATGACCCTCATCTGCCCGCGCTCAAAAGCAGACTCCGCATGGCGCTACGCCTCCGAGGTCAGGGCCGAAATGGACTTCTAACCCCCAATAAAGCGGCATCCCCACCGCTTACATGGTCTCTACGGCGAACGAATGCCCCCCTTCGCCGTCATTCCCTCTCCCTTACTTTGCCATTTATTTACAATTGATTACCTTCGCGCAAAGGTAAAACCATGCCATGCCGTACCGTCGATTGCCAAATACAGATCAGGCCAGACTAAGAGCCCTCAAGGCCGCCGTCGATCGGGTGGGAAGCGTCCCACCGGCCGAACTCCTTTTTTCGCAAAAGACGGCTCTCGAACTCGAGTCTTTCCTCCCCCTCTTCGACCAGTCCCTCCGCCAATGCCTCGAAAGCCGCGATAGGCAAATCGCCGCAAGCAAGCAAGTTGCCGAGTCGGGCAAGACGCTACGCCTCTTCCTCTCCCACTTCGTGCAAGTGTTCAATATGTGCATTGCCCGTGGAGAGATTAAGCCCGAAGAAAGAAAAACACTCGGACTTCAAGACTGCGGCAACTCCGTCCCCGACCTCGCAACCGATAAGGCCCTCATCGAGTGGGGAAAACTCATCGTCGAAGGCGAAGAGCGTCGAATCGCCGAAGGAGGCCGATGCCGAATCTACAACCCCTCCATCGCGCTCGTAAAGGTCAAATTGCAAGTCTTTGAAGAAAACTACAACGCACACAAGGACTTCCTCCTGACCGTCCAAAAATTCAAGGAGCGACTCGACGAGATACGCGAACGCGCCGACGAGATGATCCTCAAAATATGGAACGAAGTCGAGGAGACTGTAGGTCCCATCGACACCAACGAGAAGAGAGACCTCTGCCAATCCTACGGCCTCGTCTATTTCTACCGCCCACAAGAAAGACAACGTGACTTCTTGCTCGGCCAAATCTAAGTAAACGTCTAACAACTACATACACAGACTATTATCATGGAGGAAGAACTTGAGCTCATCCTTGACGATGCCAACGAGCAGATGGGAAAGACCATCGAGCACCTTGACTATGAGCTTGGCAAAATTAGGGCCGGTAAGGCCAACCCCCACGTCCTCGACGACATAAAAGTCGACTACTTCGGCTCTCCCACACCTCTCAACCAGGTCGCCAACGTCTCCGTACCCGACCCGCGCACCATCGCCGTCCGCCCCTGGGAAAAGTCCATGATCGCGCACATCGAGAAAGCCATCATGGCCGCCAACCTCGGCCTCAACCCCGATAACAACGGCGAGATGATCCGAATCATGATTCCACCACTCACCGAAGAGCGTCGCCGCGACCTCGCCAAGATGGCCAAGAGAACTGCCGAAGACGCCAAGGTAGCAATCCGAAACATCCGCCGCGATGCCATCGAGTCCATCAAGAAACTCAAAAAGGACGGCCTCGGTGAGGATATGCAAAAAGACAAAGAGGCCCAAATCCAAAAGGTCCACGACTCCTTCATCAAGAAAGTCGACGAACTCTACGCCGCAAAGGAGAAAGACATCATGACAGTCTAACCTCCTCAGCGTCCACCACACACCACAAAGCCCTCGGCAAGGTCACCCCTCCGCCGAGGGCTTTCTTTCTCAATCCCCCCACCAAAAACCCCAACACCAACAATAAATCCCGCCCAGCAAAAACGCCAGGCGGGACCCCTTTTTTCAATAAAACTCGTATCCCCGAGCCTTAGTCAATAATCTGAACCCAGTTATAAACGTCCGGCTCGTCGCCATACTGGATGGCGCGAAGCTTCGTGTACAATGCTGTGCAAACAGGGCCGGGCTTGCCGTCTTTGCAATACTCGTAGCTCCTGTCCATGTCGATGTCGTCAATCTTCGCGATTGGGCTGACAACAGCTGCCGTGCCGCACTCTGCCGCCTCCTCAAACGTGGCCAGCTCCTCCTCGGGAATCTGCCTACGCTCAACCTTCATGCCCATGTCCTCAGCCAACTGCTGGAGGCTCATGTTCGTAATCGAAGGCAGAATCGAAGTGCTCTTCGGCGTGATATACGTGTTGTCCTTGATGCCGAAGAAATTCGCTGGGCCACACTCGTCGACGAATTTCTTCTGCTTTGCGTCCAGGTAAAGAACAGCCGAGTAACCCATCTTGTGACCCTTGTCGCCCGGCACGAGGCTTGCGGCGTAGTTGCCGCCAACCTTATACGTTCCCGTGCCCAGAGGTGCCGCGCGGTCATACTGGCGCAAGATCACTACGGGCGTAGCCTTGAAGCCGTCCTTGAAGTACGGGCCTACGGGTTGTACGAAGATGAGGAACAAGTACTCCGACGACGGACCAACACCAATGCGTGGCGAGATGCCAATCAGCAAGGGGCGGATGTACAACGAGCAACCGCTCTCGTAGGGTGGAACGAAACGCTCGTTCAGCTTGACCACCTTGCGGACAGCCTCCTCGAATTTCTCTATCGGAAGCTTCGCCATCATGATGCCGTCGCTCGTGTGCTGAAGACGCTTCGCGTTCTCGTCCATGCGGAACACGCGAATCTTGCCGTCTTTCCCACGGAAGGCCTTCATGCCCTCAAACGCCTCCTGACCATAGTGAAGGCACGTCGACGCCATGTGGATGTTGATGCTCTCTTCCGATGAGACCTCTATCTCGCCCCATTTCCCGTCGCGGTAATAACAGCGTACGTTGTAGTCGGCTTTCATATAGCCAAAGCCGAGCTTACCCCAGTCTATGCTACTGTTTTCCATCTCTTGTCGTTTATTATCACTTGAAAATCGTTCTATTTACGCAAAAATAGACTTTTTCCAATACCATTGTTCCCAAATCCGCCCCTTTTGACCTCGCGTGAACACCTTTTAAGTTAATTCCGCTCTTTTCTCGCCAAAAACTCCGCGCGCCGTTACTTCCGCGCCGATGCCACGCCGTCACGCCCCGTTCCATACTTTTTCCATATCTTTGCCTTCCAAATGTTTCGCTGTAAAAATACACTCGCTCAGCAATGACAGAACAACCTAAGAAATACAAGAGAACGCTCGTAACTACCGCGCTCCCCTACGCCAACGGTCCCGTCCACATCGGACACCTCGCCGGTGTCTACGTCCCTGCCGACATCTACGTCCGCTATCTCCGAGCCACAGGCCAGGAGGTCATCATGATCGGCGGCTCCGACGAGCACGGTGTCCCCATCACCATCCGCGCCCGCAAGGAAGGCATCACTCCACAAGATGTCGTCGACCGATACCACTCCATAATCAAGAAGTCATTCCAAGATTTCGGAATCACCATGGATGTCTACAGCCGCACCACAAGCGAGACGCACAAGAAGGTGGCTTCCGACTTCTTCCGCACCCTCTACGACAAGGGCGAGTTCGTCAAAAAAACATCACAGCAATACTACGACCCCGAGGCCAATCAGTTCCTCGCCGACCGATATATCATCGGAACCTGCCCCCATTGCGGCAACGACCACGCCTATGGCGACCAGTGCGAGAAGTGCGGAACGTCCCTCTCCGCCCTCGAACTCAAAAACCCTAAGTCCGCCATCAGCGGCTCCAAGCCCGAGCTGCGCGAGACTACCCACTGGTACCTCCCCCTCGATAAGCACGAGCCATGGCTTCGCCAATGGATTCTCGAAGACCATAAGGAGTGGAGGTCCAATGTCTACGGCCAGTGCAAGAGCTGGCTCGATATGGGCCTCCAGCCACGCGCCGTCTCCCGCGACCTCGATTGGGGCATCCCCGTCCCCGTCGAGGGCGCCGAGGGCAAGGTGCTCTACGTGTGGTTCGACGCCCCAATTGGCTATATCTCAAACACCAAGGAGCTTCTGCCCGATTCATGGGAGAAGTGGTGGAAAGACCCCGAGACACGCCTCGTCCATTTCATCGGAAAGGATAACATCGTCTTCCACTGCATCGTCTTCCCCGCCATGCTTAAGGCCCACGGCGGCTTCATCCTCCCCGACAATGTCCCCGCCAACGAGTTCATGAATCTCGAAGGCGACAAGATTTCCACCTCGCGCGATTGGGCCATCTGGCTCCACGAGTATCTCCAAGAGTTCCCAGGCAAGCAGGATGTCCTCCGTTACGTCCTCACAGCCAATGCCCCCGAGACCAAGGACAACGATTTCACATGGCGCGATTTCCAAGCCCGAAACAACAATGAGCTTGTCGCCATCCTCGGCAATTTCGTCAACCGCGTCGTCGTCCTGACCCACAAATATTTCGGCGGAAAGGTCCCAGCTCCCGCCGAGCTGCAACCCATCGATACCGAGTCCATCGAGGCTTTCAAGGCCGAGCGCCATCAGGTCGAGTCCCTCATCGAGGCGTTCCGCTTCCGCGATGCCCAAAAGGAGGCCATGAACATGGCACGCATCGGCAATAAGTATCTCGCCGACACCGAGCCATGGAAACTCGCCAAGACCGACATGACCCGCGTGGCTACAATCCTCAATATCGGTCTCCAGATCACAGCCAACCTCGCCACGGTCATGGAGCCCTTCCTCCCCTTCTCCGCGCAGAAGATTCTCGACCAGCTCAATCTCAATAAGCAAGGCTGGGACACCATCGGAAGCATGGACATCCTCGCCACAGGCCATCAAATAGGGCAGCCAGTCCTCCTCTTCGAGAAAATCGACGATTCCGTCGTCGAGGAGCAACTCGCAAGGCTCGACGCCAAGAGGAAGGCCAACGAGCAGGCCCAGTGGCAGCCGCAGCCCATCGCCGAGACAATCGACTTCTCCGCTTTCGAGAAGCTCGACATACGCGTCGGCCTCGTCACCGAGTGCACCAAGGTCCCCAAGGCCGATAAGCTCCTCCAATTCAAGATCGACGACGGCTTGGGCGGACGTACCATCGTCAGCGGAATCGCCAAGTTCTACAACCCCGAAGACCTTGTCGGCAAGCGAGTTCTCTTCATCGCGAATCTCGCGCCACGCAAGCTCAAAGGAATCGAGAGCCAGGGCATGATTCTCTCGGCCGAAGATGCCGACGGCAATCTGTCCGTCGTCACGACAAGCACCGAGGTCAAGCCCGGTTGCCAAGTCAAGTAAGGCCCTCAACGCTTAAGGAAACCCTTCAATACATGGGGCGGAGCGGCGCATCCCTAACCAAGGGCCGCGCGGCCCGCTCCTTTTCTTTTTCTCCATTTCATCAGCAATGCCGATAGACAATAATTCCCCCGATGACCTCAACCCCGTCAAACCCCGACGAGGCGCCAAGCTCGTCGAGGCCGTCGCAGCCAACGAGATGCCCCGCGAGAAGCTCCTCGCGCAAGGTGCCGAGGCTCTGACCGATGTCGACCTCATCGCCATAATGCTCCGTACGGGCATCGTCGGCATGAATGTCATGGAGCTGGCCCGCTCCCTCTACAACTACTACGGCGGCAACATCGCGAGAATGGGCGATGCCACGGTCGCCGAGATCATGCAAGTCGTGAAGGGCATTGGCGAGGCCAAGGCCATCGCGTTTGTCGCCGCGCTCGAATTAGGTCGCCGCCGTCAGTTCCATGCGGTGAAAGATATTCCCCTCAAGTCGCCCGAAGCCGTCTACCGCTTCTTCGCGGCACGAATCGGCAATAATGTTGTAGAGGAGTTCCACCTCGCCGTCATTGACAACGGTGGCAAGGTCCTCCATGCCGAGATGGTGACGCGCGGAGGTCTCTCCTCCACGGCCGTCGATTGCCGCGAGGTGTTCTCTAAGGTCCTCCGATGGCGCGGTACGGGGTTCGTCGTGGCGCATAACCATCCCGGCGGCAATCCTAACCCCAGCCAGAGCGACATCGACTTGACAAAGAGGCTCAAAGACGGGGCTAAAATCCTCGGCCTCAGGTTTCTCGACCACGTCATCGTCGTCCAAGGCCGCGGCGAGGGAGCTTATTACAGCTTCCAAGAGAATAAAATGCTCTAATTGCTTTTTGCATCAAGATTTTTATATACCATGGAAATCCACATTCTCGACAAGACCAATAGCGTCATCAATTCCTATCTCGCGCAAATGAGGTCCGTCGCCGTTCAGTCCGATAGGCTACGCTTCCGCCACAACATCGAGCGCATCGGCCATCTCATGGCCTACGAGCTGAGCAAGACGCTAAACTACAAGCCCGCCGAGGTCACGACGCCTCTCGGGGTCGCCACGGTAAATCTCCCCCAAGATCAGATTGTGGTCGGTACAATTCTCAGGGCGGGTATCCCCATGCACCACGGCGTTCTCGATGTCTTCGACGAGGCCGAGAATTGCTTCGTCTCCGCCTATCGAGCCTACGACGATAACCATGGCGTCGAGATTCACCTCGGCTATGCCGCCACGCCACGCCTCGACGGCAAGGTGCTAATCATAGCCGACCCCATGCTCGCCACGGCCAAGAGCATGGTGCAGACGCTCCGCCAACTCCTCAAGTTCGGCACGCCCGCCCACATCCACGTCATGTCCATCATCGGCGCGCAGCCCGGAGTTGACTATCTCGCCCAAAATCCCGTAGGTGTCCCGACAACGCTCTGGGTCGCCTCGGTCGATAAGGAGCTCAACGCCGACAGCTACATCCTCCCAGGCCTCGGCGATGCCGGCGACCTCGCCTACGGCACAAAAGAGTAGTAGCCCCCATGCCAGCCAAGACCAAGACAGTCTACGTGTGCGCCGGGTGCGGTGCCGAGAGTGCCAAGTGGATAGGCCGCTGCCCGCAGTGCGGCGAGTGGAACACCTATCAGGAGGAGCATATCGTCGTCGATAAGAAGGGGGTCCCGCCGCTCGCCCCAGCCGGCCTCATTACCGAGGTCAAGCCCGTGCCGCTCAGTGCCGTCGAGGGGCGCGATGTGGTGCGCCTGTCCACGGCCAATGTCGAGCTGGACCGCGTCCTCGGCGGCGGAATTGTCCCAGGGGCGCTCATCCTCATCGGCGGCGAGCCGGGAATTGGCAAGTCCACGCTCGTCCTCCAGATGGCAATGCAGCTCCCCAAGCGCGTTCTCTACGTCTCGGGCGAGGAGAGCATTCAGCAGATTAAGCTCCGCGCCGACCGCATCTCACGCGCCTCGTCCGAGAATTGCATGGTAGTCTCCGACACCCGCATCGATGTCCTCCAGCAACATATCGACAACACCCGCCCCGAGATTGTGGTCGTCGATTCCATCCAGACCATGCAGACGGAGCGGACCGATTCCCTCCCAGGCTCAATAAGCCAAATCAAGGAGTGCACCGCCGTCCTCATGCGTCTCGCCAAGACGCTCAATATCCCCATAATCCTCATCGGCCACATCAATAAGGACGGGCAACTCGCTGGCCCCAAGGTTCTCGAACACATGGTCGACGTGGTTCTGCAGTTCGAGGGCGACCGCAATCATCTCTACCGCATCCTCCGCTCCATAAAGAACCGCTTCGGCTCAACCAACGAGATCGGCATTTTCGAGATGATGGGCGATGGCCTCCGCGAGGTAGCCAATCCCAGCGAGATGCTGCTCGGCAATTATGCCGCCGACCTCAGCGGCGTGGCAATAGCCGCGGCCATGGAGGGGGCGCGCCCCTTCCTCATCGAGACGCAGGCCCTCGTCTCAACAGCCGCCTACGGAACGCCGCAACGCTCCGCCATGGGCTTCGATGTCCGACGCATGAATATGCTTCTCGCCGTCCTCGAAAAACGAGCGGGCTTCAAGATTGCCGCCAAAGATGTCTTTCTCAATCTCGCCGGCGGAATAAAGGTCACCGACACGGCTCTCGATTTACCCGTCGCCGCGGCTGTGCTCTCCTCGTCCACCGATATGCCCATCCAACGCGGCGTATGCATGGCGGGCGAGATTGGCTTGTCGGGCGAGTTGCGCCCCGTTGCCCGCACCGACCAGCGTGTCCGCGAGGCAGCTAAGCTCGGTTTCTCGCGCATCATTATCCCCGAGGCCACGCGCCTCCCGCCCCCTCCCGATTCAATCGAGCTGTGCCGCGTCTCTCGCCTCGCCGATGCCTTCCGTCTCTTGTTCCAGTAATTCCTCTCAACAATGAAGAAGTTTTTCCCCATATACGACATTAAGGCCATCGACCGCCGCACAACCGAGCTGCAAGGTATCGAGTACATCCAGCTCATCGACCGTGCCGCGCGCGCCCTCTGCGATTGGGTGACCGACCACTATACGCGTCGCAAGGTGGTCGTCCTCGCCGGCCCGGGCAACAATGGTGCCGATGGTATATGCCTTGCCATTCTGCTTCGCGAGAGGGAGTGGCTCGTCGACCTCCACACCTACACGGGCTACAAAGGACGAAGGGGCGAGAACAACGAGGCCTGTCTCCGCCAACTCTCCGATACCGACATTGAGTACGACGAGAATGAGGCCGCCCCGTCCCTCGCGCCAGGATGTCTCGTCATCGACGCCCTTTTCGGAACAGGCCTAAAGCGCGACCTCGAAGGCCCTGCCGCACAAGTCGCCCGTTTCGTCAACGAGAGCAAGTGCGAGATTGTCAGCATCGACATCCCCTCAGGCATCGGCAACGAGGACAATTATCTAAAGATGACCGACAGGCAGATAATCCGCGCCACGCACACCGTCACGTTCCAATTCCCCAAGATGGCGTTCTTCCTCCCCGAACTCCATCCCTACATCGGCCGATGGCACGTCCTGGACATCCATCTCGCCCCGCTCGCCATCGAGGAGGCCCCCACCTTCATGTACTATTCCGACAATACCGAGGCCGCCGCGCTTCTCCGTCCTCGCAGTCGTTTCGCCCATAAGGGGGTCATGGGTCACGCCCTCATCTTCGCCGGCTCCGAAGGTATGTCCGGCGCGGCCATCCTCGCCTCAAAAGCCGCTCTCCGCACAGGCTGCGGCCTCGTCACAACCGCCACAGCCCCCGCATCCTACGTCCCCCTGCAAGTCGCCGTGCCAGAAGCCATGGTCATCACGCCCCATTCCGAACGCCGCGACATCATCACGTGGGACGACCGCATGAACATCGAGAGGGCGTCTGCCATAGCCATAGGCCCAGGTCTCGGACGCGACCCCTATGCCCGCGAGCTTCTGCGCATGGTCCTCAAGACCTACGGCGAGCGCGTCCCCATTGTCATCGATGCCGATGGCCTCTATGCGCTCCGCCCCCTCCTCGACGAGGGTGTCGAACTACCGCCCAATGTCATCCTCACCCCCCATCCGGGCGAACTCGACCGCCTCACCGAACCCCATACCCAAGCCGTCGAGCGTGTCGATGCCGCTTGCCTCCTCGCCATTCGCCACAAGGCCGCCGTGGTCCTCAAAGGCGCTTTCACCATGACAGCCCTCCCCGACGGCCGCCGCGTCTTCAATACCACCGGCAACAGCGGCATGGCCACGGCAGGCTCAGGCGACGCCCTCACGGGAATCATCGTCAGCCTCCTCGCGCAAGGCTACAGTGCCGAGCGGGCTGCCCTCCTCGGTGTCGCCCTCCATGCCGCCGCAGGCGACGCCGCCGCAGCCGCCCTGACTGAGGAGGCCATGACCTCCGCCGACATCGTCGCCCACATCCCCGATGCCTTCAAAACCCTAAAAGGCAAGCAATAGCAACAAAACAAAACTTTCCTCTCCCCGCGCTATTTCATGCCCAAACTATTGCGATAATTTGAGCTTTGCATTATCTTTGCACCGCAAAAACGCATGGGCGGCCCGTTCGTCTATCGGTTAGGACGAGAGATTTTCATTCTCTAAAGAGGAGTTCGACTCTCCTACGGGCTACTTTGGCAGACTAACTCACCTCTGCCGCACATTTACAAAAAAACTTTACAGAAAATAATTCAACAAGCAAAGAAATGGCAAATCATCAGTCTGCTATAAAGAGGGCGCGCCAAATCGCTGCACGTCGCGAGCACAATCGCTACTACGCTAAGACAACTCGCAACGCTGTTAAAGCACTCCGCCTTTCCACCAACAAGGACGAGGCCGCAGCAATGCTCCCAAAGGTAGCTTCCCTTCTCGACAAGCTCGCTAAGGTCAACATCATCCACAAGAACAAGGCTGCCAACCTCAAGAGCAAGCTCGCTAAGCACGTCAACAAGCTCGCTCAGGCTTAATCCTCAGCCTACGGCAAAAAGCCCCGCCTCGGTCGGGGCATGGAGGCTTTGGCGAAGAGCCGCTCCCTCCAACACATAATCTTCATGGCCCGTTCGTCTATCGGTTAGGACGAGAGATTTTCATTCTCTAAAGAGGAGTTCGACTCTCCTACGGGCTACGGCTTGCGCCGACTACTTCCACAAGTAGTCGGCGCAAGTCGGTTTCATATACCCCCCCCTCCACACGCCGCCGCTCAAAAAACACCACCGCTATCCCCTCATTCCCTATAAAATCCAACGATGCAAATAAACTGCAACCTTCTTTCCTACTTTCCAAAAATCAAAATCCATATTCATAGTTAAAAACTTTTCCCTTTTTTTGTAAAACCCATAACCACAAGCGCCATGGACGAAATCATATCACACCTGCGACAATTGCCCGACATGACATGGCAATTCCAACCAAACGACGAACACCAACAGGGAGTGGCCAACCTCGCCGAGCTTTTCGCCGCGTCTTTCAACATGGCGGAGTGGGGTAGGGCGCTGGGTCTCCTCCACGATAAGGGGAAAGAAAAACACCAGTTTCAAGACTACATCCGCAATGTCTCCGGATTCGATACGACGCGAAAGGACTACGACGCCATCTCACGCCGACATGCCTACGTCGGCGCGCTTCTCGCAAAGTCCAACATCCAGCCGCCTCTCTACATCCTCATCAGCCAACCCATCGCCGGACACCACGCCGGTCTTCAAGACCCTGGCGATTTCCACAATTCCATGGCGCTACCTCTCCCCGCCGATGTCGATCCTAATGTCGATGTCCATCTCTCGCCCGCTTCCCTCCCCAAGGGCTTGCGCCCCGACGATTTCAACCACCTCGTCCGCATGCTTTTCTCATGCCTTGTCGATGCCGATTTCCTCGATACGGAGCGTTTCATGTCGCCAGACTCGTTCTCTCTCCGTGGCGGAGGCCAATCTCTCGCCTCTCTCGCCGACAAGCTCCGCCAGCATATGGATGCCCTCGCCGCCCATGCCAAGCCTACGCCCGTCAACGCTTTCCGCGCCACTATCCTCGAGGCTTGCCGCGATGCCGCCCCTCTGCCGCAAGGTTTCTTCAGCCTCACGGTCCCCACGGGCGGAGGCAAGACGCTCGCATCTCTCTCTTGGGCTCTCGAACACGCTATCGCCCACGGCCTCAGCCGCGTCATAATCGCAATCCCCTTCACTTCCATTGTGTCGCAGACGGCCGCCGTCTTGCGCTCCATTTTCGGCGACGAGAATGTCCTCGAGCATCATAGTGCCGCCTCCGCCGACGACGAGGCCGACGATGCCATCGATTCCCTCAAGTCCAAGGCCCGCCTCGCTTCCGAGAATTGGGATGCCCCGATCGTGGTGACGACCAATGTCCAACTCCTCGAGTCGCTCTATGCCAATAAGCCCTCCAAGTGCCGCAAGCTCCACAACATCGCTCGTTCCGTTGTCATTCTCGACGAGGCCCAGGCTCTCCCGCTGTCCTTCCTCCAGCCCATCGTCAACGCGCTCAAGAGCTATCAGAGGCTCTTCGGCGTGAGCTTCCTCCTCATGACGGCGAGCCAACCCATCTTGGGCGGCAATTCGCTCCAACGCCTGAAGAAGGAGTGCCAGAGGGTGAAGCTCAATGGCCTCGACGATATGCGCGAGATCTCCCCCGATCCCGATGGGCTCGCACTCCCAAGGCGTACGCAGATTGTCTTCGACTACGAGAGGCCGTGGGACTATGACGAGCTGGCCTCACGTCTGCTCGCCAACGACAGGATCCTATGCGTGGTCAACACCCGCGAGGTCGCTCTCGAGGTGTTCCGACGTGTGGCTGTCGATCCCGATGCCGCCACGTTCCACCTCTCACGAATGATGTGCGGAGAACATATCCAGGCAACTCTCGCTCAGATCCGACGTCTCCTGACGGAGCAACCGCACAAGAAGGTCCGCGTCATTTCGACACAACTCATCGAGGCGGGGGTCGATCTCGATTTCCCCGCCGTCTTCCGACAGGTTGCCGGTCTCGATTCCATTCTCCAAGCTGCCGGCCGATGCAATCGCGAGGGACTGCGCCAAGAGAAGGGCGTCGTGACGGTATTCTCCCTCCCAAAACCCAAAGTCCCGCGGGGGGCTCTCCTCGATGCCGTAAATGCTCTCAAGGGCATGAGGGCCGTCCTCGGCTCCGAGGCCGATGTCATGACCCAAGCCGCCATGACGGAGTTCTTCGGACAACTCTACGCCCGTTTCTCCCGTGACCATAGTTTCGACATGGAGGCCGTCGAAGCCGAGGTCAAGAATATCCCCGATGTCCAGTTCGCCACGGCGGCCAAGAAGTTCCGCCTCATCGACGACGATGGTGTCGATATTCTCGTCCCCTATCTCAATGGCGAGGCGCTCATCGAGCAACTCCGTCGCGAGGGGCCAAGCCGATGGCTCATGCGCAAGCTCCGACCCTATGCCGTCAGCGTCGGTCGCCATCTTTTAGATGGTCTGCTGAAGGAGAGGGTGGTGGAGCAGCTCTGCGATGGCCTCTATTGTCTCACCTCCCCGAACCAATACGACGCCCAGACGGGTCTTCTGACAACCAATGTCGCTCTCGAGGAGTTGATGATGGTTTAATATAATTTATTGATATATAATGGAATATACAGACAAAGAATTTACGCTCGAGGTGTGGGGACCCATGGCCTGCTTCACTCGCCCCGAGTTTAAGGTTGAGCGCGTCAGTTATGACATTATAACGCCTTCGGCCGCGCGTGCCATTTTCGAGGCCATTCTCTGGAAGTTCGCCATACGTTGGCAAGTGACGAAGATCGAGGTCCTCAACCCCATAAAGTGGATGAGTGTCAGGCGAAATGAGGTCGGGGCCACTGCTTCCCCGCGTTCCGCCGGCATTTTCATTGAGGAGAAACGCCAGCAAAAGAATGCGCTCATGTTGCGCGATGTCCACTACCGCATCACTGCGAAGCTGGTCTACATCCCCGTCGACAAGAGGAAAGGACCGCAAAAGCATGAACCGGGGGCTGACGAGAACCCCATCAAGTATTACGAGATGTTCGAACGCCGAGCCGCCAAGGGGCAGTGCTTCAATCAGCCATACCTCGGGACGCGCGAGTGTTCGTGCGATTTCCGTCTCGTGACGCCTTCCGACGAGCGAAAGCCTCCCATCCCCGTCGATAAGGATCTCGGCTTCATGCTCTACGATATCGATTTTGAGAATAATAATGAGGCGATGTTTTACCGTGCCACGATGTGCCAAGGTGTCGTAAACGTGCCAGAAAAAGATAGTGAGGAGGTGCTACGATGATTCTCAATGCGTTATGTTCATACTACGACCGCTGCAAAGCCGATCTCGCGCCAGCTGGCAAGGAGATTAGGGAGCTGCATTTCATCATCGTCATCAATCGAGATGGCGATTTCGTTCGGCTCGAGGATTGCCTCGTGCAAAACACAGGAGAAGGGGATAAGAAGCGGACCAAGAAGAGTTACAAGAAGTTTGTCGTCCCCATGAGTGTATCGCGCACCAGTGCCGTGAAGCCTAACACGCTGTGGGACAATTGTTCCTACGCTCTTGGCCTCTGCGAGGAGAGTTTTGTCGAGTCGCCCTCCGAGGCCGATCTCAAGAAGATTTCCAAATGCGCCTTGTGCCATAGGGCTTTTGTCGACGAGGTCGAGAGGGTAGCGGATGTCAATTCCCTCCCCGATTCTCTTACGCCTCTAAGGCTCTTTCTGAAGAAGTCGACGTCCGAGATCGTCGAGGCCATGCGGACCGATCCCCTTTGGGACGCGTTCTGTAAGATGATTAAGACAGCCAATGTGTCGTTCTTGGTCGACGGCGAAAAGACTATTGTTGCGGAGCAAAATTTTGGACTGGGGGAGCACGATGAGGTCCGTCCCCACGAAGAGGGATCCTCAATCTGTCTCGTGACCGGTCATAAGACCATTCCCCAGCGTATTATTGAAAAAGCTACGCCCATTGTCGGAAGCCAAGCAGTCGCAAAGCTTGTTTCGTTTCAGGTAAATAGCGGCTACGATTCCTACGGCAAGTCGCAGTGCGGCAATGCGCCTATCTCCGAGGAGGCCGCTTTCAAATACTCCACGGCTCTCAATACCCTTCTTGGGAAGGATTCTAAAAACAAGACTTTCATCGGCAACCGTACGTTCCTTTTCTGGGGAGCAAACGATTCGCAAGCCGCCAACGCCACCGAAGACGCGCTGAGGGCCCTTTTCGGCGAGGGTGAAAAGGTTGACGATCCCAATGCGCAGATTTATAAGGTCATAGATGCGCTGAAGTCCGTCGTCTCGGGCATTCAAGCCACCATGTCCGAAGATGTTTTCTACTTCCTCGGCCTCGCTCCCAATGCCGCGCGCATTGCGGTGGTCTATTGGCAAGAGGCTTCCGTTAAGGAGTTCGCCGCCAATATTTTGCGCCACTTCGAGGATATGCAGATCGTCAATAACGCCAAGTTCCCCTTCGCCGGCCTCTACTCCATGCTCAGCGCGGTGACGCTCGGCGGCAAGGTGAAAGACGCTACGCCTAACTTGTCCGAGGCCATCATGAAGAGTATTCTCTCCGGAGGTCAATACCCTCGCCAGCTTCTGCTCAATTGCATCGGGCGCATCAGGGCCGATGCGGATCTGGAAGGCTTCAAACGCGTCTCAGCGACACGCGCCGCAATTCTTAAGGCGTTCCTCAATCGTCTGAATGATAACCAATTAAAGATCAAGAATATGCTTGACAAAGAGAATGTAAACCCGGCCTACCTCTGTGGCCGTCTCTTCGCCGTCTTGGAGAGCATCCAATACTCCGCGAACAAGTCGACAAATATCGCCGAGCGTTACCTTAGCTCCGCTTCGTCGACGCCCGTCTACGTCTTCCCAAATCTCCTCAATCTCTCGGTCCACCACTCAGCTAAGGGCGGATGGGGTGAGAAGGCCAAGACGGAGATTATCAATCTCCTCCCGCCAGAAGGCTTCCCCGTCCACCTCGATACCGAGGATCAGGGACGCTTCTTCCTCGGCTACTATCACCAGAAGGCTGACAACATGAAGCTTAATCAAAATGAAGCCGAGCAGGCTGAATAATCGATAATAATAAAACCACATATCGTTATGGCACAAGAAATTAACAACAGGATAGATTTCGTCTACATCTTCGACGTTCAAGACGGCAACCCCAATGGAGATCCCGATGCGGGCAATATGCCCCGCATCGATGCAGAGACTGGTCAGGGCATCGTGACCGACGTTTGCCTCAAGCGCAAGGTCCGCAACTACGTGGCCGCCGCCAAGAACTACGCCGCAGGCCTCGACATTTTCGTCAAGGAGAAGGCTGTCCTCAACACTCTGATCGATAGCGCCCACGACACTCCTGAGGTCAAGGCGGCAAACGATAAGGTCGATGCAGCAAGGCGCGTCATGTGCGCCCAATACTATGACATCCGCACTTTCGGCGCGGTCATGACGACGGGCAAGAACGCCGGTCAGGTTCGCGGTCCCATCCAGTTCACCTTCTCTCGCTCGGTCGATCCCATTGTGACGACAGAGCACTCCATCACACGCATGGCTGTGACCAAGGAGAGCGATAAGGATAAGGAGCGGACCATGGGTCGCAAGAGCACCATCCCCTACGGTCTCTACGTCTGCCACGGCTTCGTCTCCGCCAACTTGGCCAAGCAGACGGGCTTCTCGCAAGACGATCTCGACCTCTTCTTCGAGGCACTCAAAAACATGTTCGATCAAGACCACTCCGCCGCCCGCGGTCTCATGACGGCCCAACGTCTCATCGTCTTCCGCCACGACAGTGAGCTCGGCAATGCTCCCGCTGGCCGCCTCTTCGATCTCGTCAACATCCGCCGCAAGGATGCCTCCAAGCCCGCACGCTCTTTTGCCGACTACGAGGTGAGTGTCGGCCAAGCTCCCGCCGGCGTCTCTGTCGAGGAACTTATCTAATAAGCAATCGTTGAAAAGCCCACTCCGATGGACGAAGATCTACTCCATCTATCTGGAATTCAGCACTTCATGTTCTGCCCGCGACAGTGGGCGCTCATCCACGTCGAGCAGCTGTGGGCCGACAACGTCCTGACCGCCGAGGGCCAGATTCTCCATCAGCGGGTCGACGACAATACTGTCCGTCAGCTCAATGGTGGGGTTCTGACCCTCAGGCGTGTCCCTCTCGTCTCCCGACGCCTGCGTCTCTCGGGTTTAAGCGACGCCGTCGAGTGTCGCCGTGCCGATGAGGGCGCTCCCTCCTCCGTTCAGTTGCCCGAGCGCGATGGTTGGTGGACCGTCATGCCTGTCGAATACAAGCGCGGACACGCCAAGTATGACGAGACGGACGAGGTGCAGCTATGCGCCCAGTGCATGGCCCTCGAGGAGATGAACGACATCGTCATCCCTCGTGCCGCCATCTTCTATTGGGAGACACGTGCGCGCACATATGTCGACATGACCGACGATTTGCGAAACACTACCGCCCGACTCGCTGGCGAGATGTGGAGCCTTATGGCGCAAGGCAAGACCCCGCCGCCACAAAAAGGCGCAAGATGCGGACGTTGTTCGCTCGCCGATCTCTGTATGCGCAAGGCCGCCAGCCAACTCTCGGCAACCGATTACCTCAAAAAGAATCTCTATGCGGAAGATGCTTAATACTCTATACGTCACGACGCCACAGGCATACCTCTCCAAGGACGGCCAGAACGTGGTCGTCAGCATCGACCAAGAGGAGAGGCTTCGCGTCCCGATTCTCAATCTCGAGGCCATCGTCACGTTCGGCTACATGGGCGCATCCCCTGGTCTCATGAAGCTCTGTGTCGACAATTCCGTCGCGTTGACTTTTCTTTCTCCATCTGGCCAATACATTGCTTCCATCTCTGGCCCGACGCGTGGCAACGTCTTGCTCCGCCGGGTGCAATATCGAGTGGCCGACGACCCCGCCGCTGCGCTCCATCTGGCCAAGATCATGATCGCCGCCAAGATTCGAAACGGCCGAGCCGTCCTCATGCGCTACCTCCGAGACTATGGCCCCGACGAGGCCGTCACTGCCGCCACCGTCGCCAACACCAACAGCAAAAAGCACGTCCTAACAGCTTCCGATGCCGCCGAGCTACGTGGACACGAGGGCGACGCCGCCAACGACTATTTCCGAGTCTTCGGTCGCCTCATTGTCCAACAACGCGAGAGCTTCCGCTTCGACAGCCGTAGCCGCCGACCTCCCAAAGACCCAGTCAACGCCATGCTCTCCTTCGCCTACACGCTCCTCGGTTCCGATGTCGCCGCCGCCCTTGAGACGGTCGGTCTCGACCCCTGCGTCGGCTTCCTCCACACCCTACGTCCCGGACGCCGCTCTCTCGCCCTCGACATGATGGAGGAGCTTCGCGCCTACATGGCCGACAGGTTCGTCCTCTCGCTCATCAACCGCCGGCAGGTCGATCCCCGCGGTTTCCTAAGCCAAGACGGATGCGTCACCATGACCGACAGCACACGCAAAGCCTTCATCAAGGCGTGGCAAGAGCGAAAACATGACGAGATGACACACCCCTTCTTGGGCGAGAAGATCCCCATGGGACTCATCCCCTACGCCCAGGCCATGCTCTTGGCCCGTCACCTCCGCGGCGACCTCGACGACTACCCAGCCTTCTGCTGTTAGAAGTCCACATGAATTACTAACTTTGCCCACAAGCCGACCACGTCGCCGTGGGCCACTATCCACATCATAAACATGTACGTATTAGTGACTTACGACGTCGAAACGGCAACACCAGCTGGTGCCAAACGTCTCCGTCTGGTTGCCAAGCAGTGCCAAAACTACGGTCAGCGCGTCCAAAACTCCGTCTTCGAATGCCTCATCGACGAACGCCACTTCGTCATGCTCAAAGACGCCCTCGCCAAGATCATCGACCACCAAGCCGACAGCATCCGCTTCTACTCCCTCGGCAACAACTGGTCCCGCAAGATCGAGCACATCGGACGTCAAACCGCCTTCAACCTCGACGGCGACCTAATCATCTAACGCCCACCCCCAATCGCGTAAAAACAACCTTTTTCGTAGTCATACTTCTCCAAAACAACACCACAAAACATCTCTCCCACTCCTCCAGCGAACCCTCCGCTGTTCATCACACCCCCATTCCTTCGCACCCTCTGATTATCACCTCATTATGCGAATCTCCCAAGCCATAACGTTGGCCTCCCTCCCATCCTTCGGACTTTCGCACAACCTCCCTTCCAAACCCCTTGCCCGCCCACCAGCCCGCATGTATTGTCGCGCCCCTCGTGGGCGCGTGGATTGAAACACAAGCCATTCTATCGGGAATCCCATCATCTCGGAGTCGCGCCCCTCGTGGGCGCGTGGATTGAAACTTATATGCTGAGCGGTAAACGCCCCGCCCTGGGTGGTCGCGCCCCTCGTGGGCGCGTGGATTGAAACAACCATGTCGATTTTATCCCCGAGAATTAGCGACGTCGCGCCCCTCGTGGGCGCGTGGATTGAAACGTCAAGTTTGCCATCCTTACACCCGAGGGAGTAAGTCGCGCCCCTCGTGGGCGCGTGGATTGAAACCACCAATGGACAATAATTATTTTTTGGACGAGAATGTCGCGCCCCTCGTGGGCGCGTGGATTGAAACCCCTCCACATTGTATGTTAATGTGCCGTCTGCAGTCGCGCCCCTCGTGGGCGCGTGGATTGAAACATTTTGCCTGATTGATTTTTCAACATATATACTGTCGCGCCCCTCGTGGGCGCGTGGATTGAAACAAGCCCCGCCACGCCGAGCTGATACTGGACTTGAGGTCGCGCCCC
>JALEMI010000080.1 GCA_022768325.1 Bacteroidales bacterium | reverse complement strand
CCAAACTCAACGAGACGACATACGAGGTCGTCGCGCAGCCCAATGAGGAGAGAGCCGCTTGGGCACCCTACATCCTCAAGACTGGCGAGAACTCAGTCCTCTGGCCCTTCGAAATCAATGCCGGCGGCAAGTACGTCACCGAGTTCGAGGTTGTCTACATCTCTCCC
The DNA here is from genome assembly GCA_022768325.1 of Bacteroidales bacterium. Lineage (GTDB taxonomy): Bacteria > Bacteroidota > Bacteroidia > Bacteroidales > Marinilabiliaceae > W3P20-009. The sequence continues at coordinate 16,440 of JALEMI010000080.1, read as the reverse complement.
TCCGCAATGACCCTCGTCTACCCCGACGGTGGCGCATTCGACGGTCTCGGCGGATGGGGTGAGGCAACCTTCTGGCAGTTCAAGGCAGACGACTACGAAGGCGCAATTGTCGGTGTCGAAGGCAAGGGCAAGAGCTGGACTTGGAATCCCGATGCTCCCGACGGTCAAGTCTGGGGCAACATGGGTACCGACGGCTATCAAGACGGCACCAAGTTCGGACTCGCTGGCGAAGGCAAATGGTGGGGCGTAACCTCCGAAGAGGAATTCGCTGATCAACTCCAGCACTCTGTCACTGGTGAGCTCACTGGCGAAGAGAGCTTCGATGCCTACTTCACTCTCACCGAAGACGGCACGCTCAAGAAGTATGACGGCAACGGCAAGCTCCTCAACACTTGCAAGTGGGCTCTCAATACCGATAAGGCTTCTGCTCCTTGGAGGGTTGGTGTCCTCGAGACAGGTGAGAATTCTGTCCTCTGGCCTTTCGAAATTAATGGTGGCGGCAAATATGTCACTGAATTCGATGTCGTCTACGCTGACGCCGACCGCCTCACTCTCGTCTACCCCGACGGCGGCAAATTTGAAGGCTGGCAAGAGGCCTCCTTCTGGCAGTTCAAAGCCAAAGAATAATCAGAAAGAATAAGACTTTACAAAATAAGTTTTGATTCGAGAGGCCCCGGCGACCAAAAGCAGCGATTGCTCAAGGAAGCCGGGGCTGTTTTGTATCTCCATACGTCCACACGACGCCGCAACGGAGAGACTCTAACGAAATGCTATAACTAAGGAGTGGCGACTCTGACAATCTTCAGCTGTCAGGGTCCCACTCTTTCTCTTTATCCCCCCACCACCGCGCCACACCCCGGACTGGCCCGTAGGTCCATACCTCAGTAACGGGGTTCACACGCGCATCGGGTCCGACCAAAGAGTGCGCAGATGTGTCCGCTCCGTGCACGCTTCTGATGTTCCATTTCTCCCTCCCCCCCTAATCTCTTCTAAATCACCACATCTTAAGGTTTTTAACTATCTTCGCGACGTTAAAATGCCCATAATGTCGGAAACGAAACAACAAGCCAAGGTTACTGTCAACACTTTCAGGCAAATGAAGGAGCGAGGAGAGAAAATCTCCATGCTCACCGCCTACGACTATACCATGGCCAAAATCATCGACCAAGCCGGCGTTGATTCCATCCTCGTCGGCGATTCCGCTGCCAATGTCATGCACGGTTGGCCCACTACGCTCCCCATCTCGCTCGACCAAATGATTTGGCACGGTGCGGCTGTCACCCGCGCCGTCTCCCACGCGCTCGTCGTCATCGATATGCCCTTCGGCTCCTACCAGGCCTCCGTCGAGCAAGGCGTCAACTCCGCCGTCCGCATAATGAAGGAGACGCTCGCCGATGCCGTCAAGATTGAGGGAGGCGCACGCGTCGCCCAGACTATCAAGCAAATAACACAGGCCGGAATCCCCGTCGTTGGCCATCTCGGTCTCACCCCGCAAAGCGTCAACGCTTTCGGTGGCTACGCCCTCCGAGCCAAGGAGCAAGCCGAGGCCGACCAGCTCGTCGCCGATGCCCTAACACTCCAAGAGGCCGGCTGTTTCGCCATGGTCATCGAGAAAGTACCAGCGTCCCTCGCCGCCTCCGTGGCCCAGCAGGTCAAGATTCCCATCATCGGAATCGGCGCAGGGTCCCAAGTCGACGGTCAAGTCCTCGTCGGCCAAGATATGCTCGGGATGTCCGATATGTTCCGACCCAAGTTCGTCCGCCACTACGCCAACATCCGACAAACAGTCGCCGATGCCGTCAAGGCCTACGTCGCCGATGTCAAGACGGCCTCTTTCCCCTCCCCCGAGGAGCAATATTAATATAGTATGGAAATTCTCTACGAAGACAACCACATAATCGCCGTAAACAAAAACGCCGGCGAGATAGTCCAATCCGACAAGACGGGAGACCGTACCCTCCTCGACGACGTAAAGCAATACGTCAAGGAGAAGTACGCCAAGCCCGGCGATGTCTTCATGGGCGTCGTCCACCGCATCGACCGCCCAGTCAGCGGCGTCGTCCTCTTCGCCCGCACCAGCAAGGCCCTCGCCCGGCTCAATGAGATGTTCGCGCAAAAAAAAGTCCGTAAGCTCTATTGGGCAATCACGCAAAACCGCCCCGAACAACTCGAAGGCGAACTCCGACACTTCATCGGCAAGAACGAGGAGAAGAACCGCGCACTCGTCTCCATAAGCCCACGTACGGGCTACAAGGAGGCCATAACCAAGTACCGCCTCATCTCCAACGCCGAGAGGCTCACGCTCCTCGAAGTCGAGATCCTCACTGGCCGTCACCACCAGATCCGCGCACAACTCGCTCGTATCGGATGCCCCGTCCGTGGCGACCTCAAATACGGCGCCAAGCGAAGCAACGAGGGTGGGGGAATCAACCTCCACAGCCGAATGGTCGAGTTCGAGCATCCCGTATCCCATCAGCATATCACCATCATCGCACCAATCCCCGAAAAAGACGCGGGTTGGCGCGTCTTCAAGAAGTTCGATACGGCTTTACCTTCCGACATCCAATATTAAACATACTCCCCTAATCGGGGGCCGACACTATAATTAGACACAATGTTTGAGAACCTTTCCGAACGACTCGAAAAGTCGTTCCAGATGCTCAAAGGCGAGGGCAAAATCAACGAGCTCAACGTCGCCGAGACACTCAAAGATATCCGACGCGCGCTCCTCGATGCCGACGTCAACTATAAGGTAGCTAAGCAGTTCACCGACAACGTCAAGCAAAAGGCCATCGGTCAAGATGTCCTCCGCTCCGTCAAGCCTGGCCAGATGATGGTCTCCATCGTCTACGACGAGCTTACCCAAACCATGGGCGGCGATGTCGTCGAGGTCAACCTCAAAGGCAATCCCGCTATTGTCCTCATGTCCGGTCTCCAAGGCTCGGGTAAGACAACTTTCGCCTGCAAACTCGCCAATCTCTTCAAGACCAAGAAGTCAAAGAACCCCATCCTCGTCGCCGGCGACGTCTACCGCCCGGCCGCAATCAACCAGCTCCAGGTCCTCGGCCAGCAAATCGGCGTCCCCGTCTTCACCGAGGAGGGCAACTCCGACCCCGTCGACCTCGCCCGTAAAGGCATCGCCAAGGCAAAACAAGACGGCAATGATGTCGTAATCATTGACACCGCCGGCCGCCTCGCCATCGACGAGCAGATGATGAACGAGATTGAGGCCATCAAGAAGGCCGTCAACCCAACCGAGACCCTCTTCGTCGTCGACTCCATGACTGGCCAAGATGCCGTCAACACTGCCCGAGAGTTCAACGAGCGTCTCGATTTCGACGGCGTCGTCCTCACAAAGCTCGACGGCGATACCCGTGGCGGTGCCGCTCTCTCCATCCGTCAGGTCGTCAATAAGCCCATCAAGTTCGTCGGTACGGGCGAGAAGATGGATGCCGTAGACCTCTTCTACCCCTCCCGCATGGCAGACCGTATCCTCGGCATGGGCGACATCCGCTCGCTCGTCGAGAAGGCCAAAGCTCAAATCGATGAGGAGGAGGCCAAGAAGCTCCAAAAGAAAATCGCGCAAAACAAGTTCGACTTCGACGATTTCCTGAATCAAATTCAGCAAATCAAGAAGATGGGCAACCTCAAGGACCTCGCCTCAATGATTCCAGGCGTCGGCAAGATGATTAAGAATGTCGACATCGACGACAACGCTTTCAAGGGCATCGAGGCCATAATCCGCTCCATGACGCCCGCCGAGCGCAAGAACCCGCAAATCATCAACGGTAGCCGACGCAAGCGCATCGCCGACGGCAGCGGCACTTCCATCCAAGAGGTCAACCGCCTCCTCAAACAGTTCGAGGAGACACGCAAGGTCATGAAGCTCATGAACTCCAGCGCCGGACGCAATCTCGCCCGTATGCTCGGCAACAAGATGCAACAACGATAATACTGTCTCACAACTTAATATGCCAGAACGATGATAAAGATTGACGGTAAAGAGACCGCAAGGCAAATCCGACAAGAGATTGCCGCTGAGGTCAAGGATATGATCGCCCAAGGGCGCAAACAGCCACATCTCGCTGCCATACTCGTCGGACACGACGGCGGAAGCGAGACCTACGTGGCCAATAAGATCAAAGCCTGCGAAGAGTGCGGTTTCAAGTCCTCGCTCCTCCGCTTTGAAGACAATATCTCCGAGGCGCAGCTCCTCGATACCGTCGCCAAACTCAACGCCGACCCCGATGTCGACGGCTTCATCGTCCAGCTACCACTCCCCGCCCACATCTCCGAGGAGAAGGTGACGCGCGCCATCGCCCCTACCAAGGATGTCGACGGCTTCCATCCTCAAAACGTCGGCCTCATGTCCATCGGCGAGCCTGCTTTCATCTCCGCCACCCCGCAGGGCATCATCGAGCTAATCCGCCGCTACAATATCCCGACCGCCGGCAAACACGCCGTCGTCATCGGGCGCAGCAATATCGTCGGCCGTCCAATGAGCATCCTGCTCTCGCAAAAAGGCGTCGACTGCACCGTCACGCTCTGCCACAGCCGCACTCCCAACATCGCCGAGATTTGCCGCCAAGCCGACATCATCGTCGCCGCAATCGGTAAGCCGGGCTTCGTCACGGCCGATATGGTAAGCCCCGGCGCCACGGTCATCGATGTCGGCACAACCCGCGTAGCCGACCCCACCGCCGCTCGCGGATGGAGGCTCCGTGGCGATGTCGATTTCGAGTCCGTCGCCCCAAAGTGCGATTTCATCACTCCCGTCCCGGGCGGCGTCGGCCCCATGACCATCTGCTCCCTCATGCAGAACACGCTCAAAGCCGCTAAGCTCAACAACTAAGCGGCCCCTTTCTCCCCTCCCTCATGCTCGATTTCTTCTGGTTTCTCAACTGCGCCCTGCAAGTCTTCGCCGCAGTGATGGCCATCAAGCTCACAAGGCTCACGAAGATGAACATCTCATGGATTGTCATCTGCGCGGGCCTTGTTGTCATGTCCGCCCGAAGCGTCATTCAGATTGTCAATGTCTTCATCCCGGGCTTCGGCTTCGACACCCACGAGCCTTACACCATCGGCAGCCTCATCGTCTCCCTCTGCTTCGCGCTCGGCGTCTTCCTCATCAAGAAGATGTTCGTCCTGCTCAATCAGGCCGAGACACGCCAACGCGAGTATGACAAGATGCTGCTCAATACGGCAATCATGACCGAGGAGAACGAGCGAAGACGCTTCGCCACCGAGTTGCACGACGGCCTCGGGCCCCTCCTCTCTTCCATCAAGATGGGCTTCTCCGCCGTGGCCGACGACATCACCGACGTGGCTGTCCGCAAGAATCTTGAACTCGCCATAAACGAGGCCATAATAACCGTCAGGGAGGTGAGCAACAACATGAGCCCCCACATCCTCACCAACCTCGGTCTCCGGCGCGCCATAATCAATTTCATAGGCAAAATCCCCCTCCCAAAGGATGTCAGCGTAAGCTACAACATCACCATTGCCGACAAACGCTATCCCGAGACCAACGAGATTGTCCTCTACCGCGTCTTTTGCGAGCTTGTCAATAACACCCTCAAACACTCGGGTGCCACGGCCATCAATTTCCGAATCGACGAGGACGGCAATCAGCTCAAACTCACCTACAAGGACAACGGCTCAGGCTTCGACCCGCGCCGCATTAGCGAGGAACAACGCCAAGGCATGGGCCTCTACAACATCGTCTCCCGAGTCTCTTCCATCAAGGGCAGCTACTCTTTCCGCAAGGGCGGTGAGGATGCCGACACCACTGGCTCCACCTCTTCGCAACACGGCATGGTTGCCGAGATTTGCGTCCCAACAAAAGAAAAATAACCCACCATGAATATTTGGCTCGTCGACGACCACCACCTCTTCCGCGCCGGCTTCCGGACGCTCCTCTGCCGACTGCGCGATGCCAATGTCACTTTCGAGGCGTCCAATGGCCAGGAGTTCATCGACCATCTCGTCGTCGCCAAGCCCGACATCGTCTTCATCGACATCGCGATGCCTGTCATGGATGGCGTCAAGGCCACCGAGGAGGCCCTCGCCCGTTTCCCCGACCTCAAGATTATCATTCTCTCCATGTACGGCGAGAAGGAGTATTACACCCGCCTCGTCGATCTCGGCATCAGCGGCTTCCTCCTCAAAAGCTGCGATTTCAAGGAGGTCGAGATGGCCATCGAGGCAGTCAAGAACGGCGACTACTACTTCTCCCAGGAGCTCCTCCAGCAGATGGTCTTCCAAAGCTCCGCATCTCAGCCCGACTACGACCTCTCACAACGCGAGAGGGACATCCTCACCGAGATCTGCAACGGCGAGTCCAATCAAGAAATCGCCGATCGCCTCTTCATCAGCAAGCGGACCGTCGAGAAGCACCGAGCCAACATCATGATGAAGACGGGCTGCGGAAATACCGCCAGCCTCGTAGTCTTCGCCGTGAAAAACGGCTTCTACAAGATCGACAACAATCGCTAACCCCGTAGGAGAAGCTGCATCCATCCGCTTACTGGGAAGGACGGTCCACGACCCTTAAAAATCTCCCCCACACCCCTTGCCATCCCAAAAACAATTTTTACATTTGTTTAGAGAAACACTTTAAGACGTTGCCCATGAAGAACTGATACTCATTTTCCTTTGTCGCACTTAATTTCTTGCGTATGAGTATCTATAGTCCTATGAAAAGGACGGTTTTCTAAGCCCATCAAACCCTCGATAACTAATCAGCAGCGAGAGGGTTGGTGAGACCATATACCCTAAGGCCTATCCCTAAAGCCACAAATTTTCAACAATCTACGGTTGTGAACATTGTCGTACTCTTTCATGACGACAATGTCGCAATCCTCTGAATTGTCACCGTTGCTCACCACCAACGGCGTAACGATAATCAGAAAACCGTCGCGCAATGAATAATCAGTTTCCAAACACGACATACAGTGTCCCCGATAGTGTCCTCGTCGCCCGTTTCGCAAATGGCGACGACAGGGCCTTCACCACACTCTTCAATAGGCATATCGACAATGTCGTCCAATTCATAACCTCACTCTACGGCAATTGCGAGTCCGCCATCCTCCCCGACGACATCGCCTCCGAAGCCTTCATGAAGGTGGCAGAGTCCATCCGCTCAGGGCGATACGCCGTCTCGGGCAAGTTCGCGGCCTATCTCACCCGTACCGCCCGAAACCTCTTTGTCGACTACACCCGCAGGGCCAAGAACGCCCCAATACCCCAAAATCGCTTCACCTCCGCCGAATCCGACGACCTGAAGATTTTCGAGATTTTCTGCGTCACGCCCGCACCGCCCGACAATCTCGACTACATCATCGCCAAGAGCAAACTCATCGACATTATCAAGGACGAGGTCGACAAACTCCCCGATTTCCAAAGGTCCGTCATCTCCGACAGGCTCGGCGGCCGCAAGTTCATCGACATCGCCTCCCGATACCAAATCTCACAAAACACCGCGCTCGGTCGCCACAAAGACGGTATCGACAAGATCCGGCGAATCATTTCACAAAACCCCGTCGCGCAATGCTTCATCCAAACCTTGGTCGATGACTAACTCCCCCTCCCTGTAAAATGTCTTTAATTAAACTCCAATACCTCAATGAGGCTTGCGCTGGCGACGACGAACTCCGTTCCGACCTTCTCGCCATTTTTGTCGAACAGGCTCAATCCATTGGCGACACTCTCGCCAATTGCCTCGCCGACAACAACTTCGATCTGCTCGCCCGAAACGCCCACAAGTTCAAGTCCACGGCCCTCTCACTCGGAATGACGCAGACCGCCGACTGCCTAAAAAAGATCGAGGTCATAGCCAAAAAACTATACGTCAATTCCGACGCCGCAGGCAAAGACGACAACGCAAAACGCCTTTACCTCAGTCAAATTAACGGCCTCACCCCAGAAATCGATGACTGGACCAACCAAAATCTCAACACCACTACGCTCTCTAATCTCATAAATTTTTGTAAATTGCACTCCCAACAAGCGGCTCAAGAGGCCATAAACTTGATTAATAACCTCGCTTCGTAAGCTACTACGACATTTTTCAATGCCATGACGAGCCTCATCACTCTGCCAAACGCACTGAATCGTAGAGACTAACCTAACGAAACTGATAACATAATGATAGACGTAAAAAAAGAAGATTTCGGAATCGTAGTGAAACCCATTGATGTCGATCGAATCACGGTGACCAATGCTGGCGAACTCAAAAAAGTTCTCGCGCTCCAATTCTCTTCCGGCTCTTGCGACGTCGCGCTCGACCTCTCCAATATCAAATACATCGACTCCACGGGCGTAAGCGTCCTCATCAGCGGTATCAAGTCCTCCCGTGAGCAAAACAGGGCCTTCGTCCTCCGAAACGTACAACCCGATGTCCGAAAGCTCCTGACCCTCATGAAAATCGACAAGATTATCGATTTCGCCTAATCTCCACACACACGGCCACGCACCCCACAGCGTGACCCCTTTCCAACACCTTTTCATGACGGCGGCCCCTCCCAAGGGTCGCCATTTTCCTATGGCTGACAACTATCTTGAAAAGAAATTCGAGGAGCATCTCAACGCCTCCGCGCAACCCGTAAAACGCCATAAGCCCCTCCGCGAGAGGAGAGCCATCGTCACGGGCGGTGCCAAGGGCATCGGCATGGCCATCGTCCGCGCACTCCGAACAGCTGGCCACAAGGTCGCTTTCTGCGATGTCGACGATGCCGCAGGGCAGGAGACAGCCCTCCGCTCCGGCGCCGATTTCTTCCACGTCGATGTCTCCGATGCCAACGCCTTCCGCGACTTCATCCGCCAGGTGGCCAATAAGTGGGGTGGGGTGGACATCATCGTCAACAATGTCGCCATAAAACAGCAAAGCCCGCTCCTCGATGCCACGGTCCAACAGTTCGACATCGCCATGGCCACCGATGTCAGGCCCATCCTCATCGGCGCGCAAGAGATGGCTCGCCTCCGAACCCCAATCCCCGACCCTCTGCCCTACGGCCGCATCGTCAACATCTGCTCCAATAGGCAGACTCTCAGCCTCCCAGGCCACGACATCCACGCCGCCGCCAAGGGTGCCGTCTTCTCCCTCACCCATTCCCTCGCCATATCCCTCGCCCCATACGGAATCACCGTCAACAGCATCTCCCCTGGCATGATTGCCACAGCCGACTACGATTCCGTGCCGCATAAATATCACGCCCAGCACCCCTCCGGCCGTGTCGGTCGTCCCGAAGATGTCGCCCGGGCAGTCCGTTTCCTCATCGACGATGCCAACGATTTCATGAATGCCGAAAACATCGTCGTCGACGGCGGCCTCTCGCGTAAGATGGCTTTCATCCCCTAACCTTTTTTCCTAACTTCGCGTCTTACTATTATTAAGATTCTCACAGAGTAATGAACGTTTCATATAATTGGCTCAAGAAGTACATCAACGTCGACATGACGCCCGACGCTCTCTCTGCCCTCCTCACATCCATCGGGCTTGAGGTCGATGCCGTTGAGCAAACCCAAAGCATCAAGGGCGGCCTCGAAGGCCTCGTCGTCGGTAAGGTACTCACGTGCGAGCCTCACCCCAATTCCGACCACCTCCACGTTACGACTGTCGATGTAGGTGCCGAGAAGCCTCTCGACATCGTCTGCGGCGCCGCCAATGTCGCCGCTGGCCAAAAGGTCGTCGTGGCCACGGTAGGAACTGTTCTCTACGATGGCGACCAGTCTTTCACCATCAAGCCCTCCAAGCTCCGAGGCGTCCCCTCCAACGGCATGATTTGCGCCGAGGACGAGATCGGCGTCGGCACCGACCACAACGGCATCATCGTCCTCCCCGACGATGTCCCAGTCGGTACGCTCGCCAAGGACTATTATAAGGTAGAGTCCGACACCTGCTTCGAGGTCGACATCACGCCAAACCGCGCCGATGCCGCTTCCCACTATGGTGTCGCCCGCGACATCTTCGCCGCCCTCCAGGCCCGTGGCGAGAGTGTCACCCTCACCCGCCCCTCTGTCGACAGTTTTGCCTCCGACGCCCATCAGCCGGGCATCAAGATCGATATCCAAAACACTCAGGCTTGCCCCCGTTACAGCGGCATCCTCATCGAGGGCGTCACCGTAAAAGAGTCGCCCGAATGGCTCCAAAAGGCTCTTAAGGCCATCGGCCTCAACCCCATAAACAACGTTGTCGATGTCTCGAACTACATCCTCTTCGGCATCGGCCAACCCCTCCACACTTTCGATGCCGACAAGATCGACGGTCAGACAATCGTAATCCGCAATTGCCCCGAGGGTACGCCCTTCGTGACGCTCGACGGCCAGGAGCGCAAGCTCAGTGCCGACGACCTCATGATTTGCGATGCCAATAAGCCCCTCTGCATCGCCGGCGTCTTCGGCGGTCTCGACAGCGGCATCACCGAGGCCACCAAGCGCGTCTTCATCGAAAGCGCATGGTTCAATCCCGTCTCCATCCGTAAGACGGCCCGCCGCCACCAGCTCAGCACCGACGCAAGTTTCCGCTTCGAGAGAGGCACCGACCCCGATGGCGTCGTCTACGCGCTCAAACGCGCCGCACAGCTCATCAAGGAGGTAGCCGGCGGACAGATTGTCTCCGATGTCCAAGATGTCTATCCCGAGCCAGTCAAGCCTTTCGATGTCACCATCAGCCGCCAACGCTGCTTCAACCTCATCGGCAAGGCAATCCCCGAAGATACGCTCCAAACCATTCTCAGCTCCCTCGAAATGAAGGTCACGGCCGACAATGGCGACGAGATGCAGCTCCAAGTCCCGCGTTACAGGGTCGATGTCACACGCGAAGCCGATGTCGTCGAAGACCTCCTCCGCATCTACGGATACGACAAGATTGAACTCCCAGGCGACAACCACACCACCGTGGTCTACGCCGAGAAGCCCGACCGAACAAAGGTCATGAATATGCTCGGCGATATGCTCGCCAGCCGCGGCTTCACCGAGATCATGAACAACACTCTCACCCGTGCCGCCTATTCCGAGATTCTCCCGCAGACGTGCCCTGCCGAGTGCAATGTCATGCTCGCCAATCCCCTCAGCTCCGACCTCAACGCGCTCCGTCAGTCGCTCATCTTCGGCGCCCTGGAGGTGACCCGCCTCAACCGCAACCACCGAAACGCCAATCTCAAGCTCTTCGAGATGGGCAATGTCCAGTCCCTTAAGGCCGGCTCCGACAAGTCCGACTATAAGAACTACTCCGAGAATTTCCGCCTCGCCCTCGTCATGACGGGCCTCCGTTCCGAACCCAATTGGAACGTCAAGGCTGAGCCGGTTTCGTTCTTCGATCTCAAGACCGAGGTCAACAACGTCATCGCGCGAATGGGGCTCAATCCCCAAGCCATCTCCGAGGAACCCATCTCCGACGATCTCTTCTCCGAAGGCCTCCAACTCTGTGTCGAGAAGACCAAGACGCTCGTCAAGTACGGCTCGGTCAATCCCAGTGTCCTCGCCAAGTTCGACATCGACGTGCCTGTCTTCTTCGCCGAGTTCGATGTCAAGACCCTCATCGCCAAGAGTGCGCAGCAGAACAAGGTCCACTACTCGCCCGTGGCCAAGTTCCCAGCCGTCAAGCGCGACCTCGCCCTCCTCGTCGATTCCGAGGTCACTTTCGCGCAGGTCAGCCAACTCGCCCGCAAGGCCGAGAAGAAGCTCCTCAAAGACGTCTCGCTCTTCGATGTCTACCAGGGTAAGAATCTCCCTGCCGGCAAGAAGTCCTACGCAGTAAGTTTCATCCTCCAAGATGCCGAAAAGACGCTCAACGACAAGCAGATCGAGAAGGTCATGAGCCAAATCACGACACTCCTGTCGCGCGAACTCGGTGCCGAATTGAGGTAGTCGCTTATAACGTATATCCCCGGGCGTCGAGATGAGGCAATCCCTCCTCTACGCCCGGTTTCTTTTTACTAACTCGTTAATAGTCATGAAAGTGGAAAGCGTCAATCAGTTTAAAAGAGATAAAAGGGAATGGACAATTATCAGCCTCTTCAGGCAGAGCTACCCACTCTTCCCTATTGGCGAGCTCCACAAAAGCGAGTGCCCCGATTTCATCATCGACACCACTTCTCGTGCCGGCCGCCCTCGCCGCATCGGCATCGAGCTTACCGAGCTAAAGTACGAACGCAACGACCAGAAGTTCAACATGAGGGCCCACGAGGATTTCCTCTCGCGCATAATGGATGCCGCCCTGCTCTGCTTCCAACGCTCGCAAGACCTCATCCTCAATGTCGATGTCCATTTCTCCGATTCACTCTCCCCGCTCATTCTCGCCAGTCCCGACGATTCCGAGGCCCACCTCCTCTCCGCCGCCCTCGCCGAGACCATCGCGCAAATCGTCATCGACAACATCCCCGAGTCAACAGGCAAACGCTACGAGGTCGACAGGCGCTATAAGTACGGCGACATCAATCTCCCCCAGCACGTCGAGTCCATCGCCATCACCAATGTCACAGGCCGACAAGAAGAGCCACTCTGGTACGCCAGCATGTCCACCCACGTCAAGCCACTCTCCGTCGCCAGCATCTCGCAACGTATCAAGGACAAGGACGCCAAGATTTCCCACTACGACGCTTCGTGCGACGAGATTTGGCTCGTCATCATCCAAAACAGTTTCCTCATGTCCCGAGCCTACGACCCCGTCGCCGCGCGCCGCGCCCTCCAACACAGGTACCCCTCCCGCTTCAACCGTGTTTTCGTCTTCGAACGCAGCGAGGCCAGCGTCTCCACGCTCAGGCTTATCAAAAAACAACACTGAATTGGGAGAAGCGGCGTCCTCGCCACTTTACCCTCCAGCAAGCCACTCCCCTCAAGGAGTGAATGTCTCCCGACCTTCCACGCCTCGCCATTCCAAAACTCCCCACGAGCGGACTCTAAGGCCCTACCTCCCTAACCCGCTACATCCACCGCACGCGAAGCGAAGGGATGCCCCCGGAGCGAATGTTAGTCGCTACGTTGTCTCAACGCCACCCCAACTTGCCATTTTGGCGCAAATATCCCCACGCCCCACTCTGACATATTGGCAATATTCTCCCAACGCGAACAAATAAACTGACAAAAAATCACAATCGCCACTTTGGCACAACCTTTGACATTGTTATGCCGTCCGAGGTTCACAAATCAAAACCTCACGACACAAACAATTCTGAGTATAAGAACTTAAAATACCTACTACAATGTCAAAGATTATTGGTATCGACCTCGGTACGACAAACTCCTGCGTAGCCGTAATGGAAGGCAATGAGCCCGTCGTCATCGCTAACAGCGAAGGTAAACGTACAACCCCCTCAATTGTCGCTTTCATCGAAGGCGGCGAGCGCAAAGTCGGAGACCCCGCTAAGCGTCAGGCCGTCACCAACCCCCACAAGACCGTCTACTCCATCAAGCGTTTCATGGGTGAGACCTACGACCGTCTCGCCAAGGAAATCGAGCGCGTTCCATACACCGTCAAGAAGGGTGACAACAACACTCCCCGCGTCGACATCGACGGCCGCCTCTACTCCCCTCAGGAGATCTCCGCAATGGTGCTCCAGAAGATGAAGAAGACCGCCGAAGACTATCTCGGTCAAGAGGTCACAGAGGCCGTCATCACCGTCCCCGCATACTTCAACGACTCTCAGCGTCAGGCCACCAAGGAAGCCGGCGAAATCGCTGGCCTCAAAGTCCGCCGTATCGTCAACGAGCCCACTGCTGCCGCTCTCGCCTACGGTCTCGACAAGAAGAATAGCGACATGAAGATTGTCGTCTTCGACTGCGGCGGTGGCACCCACGATGTCTCTGTCCTCGAACTCGGCGACGGCGTCTTCGAGGTCAAGGCAACCGACGGCGACACCCACCTCGGCGGCGACGACTTCGACCATCGTATCATCGACTGGCTCGCCGACGAGTTCAAGAGCGAGGAAGGCATCGACCTCCGCCAAGACCCCATGGCCCTCCAACGCCTCAAAGAGGCCGCCGAGAAAGCCAAGATCGAGCTCTCCAGCACCACCTCCTCCGAGATCAACCTCCCCTACATCACAGCACAAGGCGGCGTTCCTAAGCACCTCGTCAAGACACTAACCCGCGCCAAGTTCGAGCAGCTCATCGACGACCTCATCCAGAGGACCATCGCTCCATGCCGCAGCGCACTCGAAAACGCTGGCCTCTCCGTCTCCGACATCAACGAGGTCATCCTCGTCGGCGGCTCCACTCGTATCCCAGCCATCCAGGCTGCCGTCAAGAACTTCTTCGGCAAAGAACCCTCCAAGGGTGTCAACCCCGACGAGGTCGTAGCCATCGGCGCCGCAATCCAGGGCGCAGTCCTCACGGGCGAAGTCAAAGACGTGCTCCTGCTCGACGTCACCCCGCTCTCCCTCGGCATCGAGACCATGGGCGGCGTCATGACAAAACTCATCGACGCCAACACCACCATCCCGACGCGCAAGAGCCAAGTCTTCTCCACTGCCTCCGACAACCAGCCCGCCGTCGACATCCACGTCCTCCAAGGCGAGCGTCCTATGGCTAAGGACAACAAGACCATCGGCCAGTTCCACCTCGACAACATCCCACCAGCTCCGCGCGGCGTCCCTCAGATCGAAGTCACCTTCGACATCGATGCCAACGGCATCCTCAACGTAACCGCCAAAGACAAGGCCACGGGCAAGGAGCAAAGCATCCGCATCGAAGCCTCCTCTGGCCTCTCCGACGACGAGATTAAGCGCATGAAGGCCGAAGCCGAAGCCAACCAAGCCGCCGACCAAGCAGCCAAGGAGAAGATCGACAAGATCAACGGCGCCGACAGCCTCATCTTCCAAACCGAGAAGAGCCTCAAAGAATACGGCGACAAGATCCCTTCCGACAAGAAGGCCCCCATCGAAGACGCCCTCAAGCAACTCAAGGAAGCCCATCAGAAGCAGGACATCCCAGCCATCGATGCCGCCTCCGAGAAGCTCAACGCCGCCTTCCAAGCCGCATCCCAAGACATGTACGCCGCCGGCGCAGGCCAACAGCAGCAAGCCGGCCCACAGCCCGGCCCTCAGTCCAACGCCCAGTCCGGCTCCAAAGCAGGCGACGACGTCACCGATGTCGACTTCGAAGAGGTAAAATAGCTTAACCCCCCAACAAAAAAATATCGTGTAACCCCCCGTTACACGATATTTTTTTGCCCCATCTTATCCTGCCCGCAAAAGAGAAGTAGAGACGGGATTGCAAATAACGTTAATTTAAATGATGACCACTATGGCAACAAGAAATGAAAGCAAGACCCCTTGGGCGGCAACCCATCCGGGTACCATCCTGAGGTATGAATTGGAAGACAGAGAAATCTCCCCAAAAGACTTTGCAGTCATGATTGGTATGCAAAAGTCACATCTGAATGAGCTGATAAAAGGTAAGAGACCTATAACAAAGCCCATAGCAGACAAGATTGAAGAGGTGCTTGGCATCTCTGCTGTAACATTGGTTAACATGCAGACCAAGTGTGAATAGTTCAAATGAAAGCAGAAGGATAGGTTAGCTTTTGTCCCTTCCTGTCCCATCCGCAAAGCCGTCATCTGTAATCTTGCGTCTTTAGGTCAATATTGCACGAAGCAATTCGCTGAACGTCAATCGTTTATTGTGCAACTATAACAATCCCCAAAGCTGCACGAATGGCAGATGTAAGCGAAAGGACAATAGAGTCAGGCGTTGCTGACCTTCAATCCAAAGGTATCCTCATGCGTGAAGGCGGTCGCAAAGATGGTCGTTGGGTTGTCATTAAGAAACATGATGAACAAGGCTTTGAAATTTCTTTAGAAAGAAATAAATTTACATTTGTTGAGAAAGTTTTTAGTCATTCAATTATAAACTACAATACAACAATGAACACAAAACGCTATACTTGGATTCCTTTCTACAAGGAGTTCGCGCAAAAACTAATGAAATTCAGGAACGACCGTGCTTCCCTCTTAAAGTTGATATACGAGAATAGAGAGGAATTTATAGCAGGTCATCTGCATGATGTCAAAGGATATGGCAACTTATTGAAAGATATAGACCCGTTTACTGTATTTGGTCTTTTCAATCGACAACTCACGAATGTGAACAAAATCAACTCAATAAGACTGTTCAAGGAGTTGTTTAACATGGAAAGTGATGTGCCATCAGATTTTGCGGGTGTTCCTGTCCTCAACAACATGAACTCCCTATTTTTCGGCTTCAAGGGAAAAAGAGGGAAGAATGATATTGAGAATATATGGATTCTGTTTGAGAAAGTTCTTAATGGTGAGGATTTTGAAGAGGATTTTAATGCTGTCAGCACGGCTCTTTCATTTGAAACTCTCATAGACAGAGCGTAATTTTGCGTAGCTTGGGCACAAAAAAGCCCCTCACCTCGGGAGAAGAGATGAAAGGTGGCTATATTGTAATAACGTTTCCCGTCATTTTTGTTCATATAGT